>CAZRGY010000080.1:0-11441 GCA_964599715.1 uncultured Verrucomicrobiota bacterium
GTGGTGGGACTTCAAGCTGCCGATAGCAAGCCAAAGGCGAAGAACATCTACGCGCCCCGCCACGACCCGGCAGACATCCCGTTTCGCAATGCCCCCATGAGCACGGCCGTGCGCAGCGTGGTGGTGCCGCTCTCCGCCGGCACACATGTGGCCTTTGATACGGAACTGCTGCGCACGCATGTCGCTTGGGAAGGTAAAACGCTAAACCTTTGGGGCGCGGTCTATCACGGGGCGAAGGACAAGTTTTATTGTGATTTTGAAGGTGCGACCCTGTGGGCAAACCCGCCGGTGATGCCTTGGCTGGTCCGTGAATTGACGGAAAAGAAAGGCTATCAGGATGCGGTGCCGAAATCGCGCTATCGTGGGGTCAGCACCAAGAGCGGACGGACGACCTTCATCTATGATTTGCTGACGGCGGATCAAGAGACCATCCAGATAAATGAGACGCCGCGTAATGAGGCAGGCAAAGGTCCCGGGGTCATTGAACGACGGCTGGAGATTTCCCGGGCGAAGCACAGTCTCACCTATCTGGCGCATCTCGAGAAAGGGCCGCGCCTGACCAATGGGGTGCCGCCCGGCATGTTTGTTTTCTCACGTGGTACCAATGTCTTGCTGGTGGCGGCACGTGCGGATTGTAAACTGAAACTTGAATTACGCGAAGAGCCGGTCGCTTATCCGGTCCATCGTTGGCAGGAAAAAAAGAATGACAGCGAGAGGTTCGATCAGCAGGTGACGGAGCAGGGGACAAGGGTCTATGTCCGTATTCCCTTGCATGACGCTCCAGTGGTGGTGGAAGTCTTGAGTCTGGTCGCCCCAACGGTGGAGGAAGCGTTGAGCCGGTTCAAGAAGTTGCCTAAATCCCCGTTGCTCCCGGCCAAGATGAGTTTTCCCGATAGCAAAGAGCCGGCACCGACTCCTGCGACGGTGAGCATCCTGCCCGGAGTCAAAGGATTCCAGCTGCCGGCCGGGGATGCGGCTTACAAGTTGGAAGCGTTTCCTTTGCCGCCAGAGATCGAGTTGCTGGTGACGGGCATGGACTTTCTGCCCAATGGGGATCTGGCAGTCTGCACTTGGCTGGGCGATGTTTACATTGTGGAACAGCCGCAAGGCGCTCCCGGGGCAGCCAAGTACCGTCGATTCGCGCGCGGTTTGAATGAGCCCGGTGGATTGACGGTGATCAACGGTCTGATCCATGTGGTGCAAAAGCAGGAGCTGACGCGATTGATCGATACGGATGGTAATGGCGAAGCAGACCGTTTTGAGACCCTGAATCAGGGGTGGGGATATACGGGGAACTATCATGATTTCAGTTTCGGACCGGCGCTCGACAGCGCGGGAAATCTGTATGTCATGCGCAATGGCAACCGCGGACTTTATGATGTCCCCTACATGGGTTGGTGCTTGAAGTTCGCGCCGAATGGGCAGCAGTTGGAGGGCTTTTGCAATGGTTTGCGGTCACCCAATGGGTTCGGGACTTATCAGGGTGACATCTTCATGACGGAGAATCAGGGCAATTGGGTCGCCGCATGCAAGCTCACCCACATGCAGGCTGGTAAGTTTTACGGTTTTCCTTCCACCACTCCGGCACCTAAGGAACAGTATGAGCAGCCCAAAGAATTTGCTCCGCCGGCCGTGTGGTTTCCTTACAGCCTGGCGAAATCGACGAGCGGCATGGCGACCGTGCCGGAAGGATTCGGACCATTTACGGGGCAGTTGATGGTGGGGGATTTCCAGAATGCCATCGTTATGCGGGTGGATCTTGAGAAGGTGAATGGCGAGTGGCAAGGGGCGGTGTTCCCGTTCGCGAAAGGTTTCAACTCTGGCGTGAACCGTTTGGTTTTCGGACCGGATGGCAAATTGTATGTGGGCGGTTGCAAGAACAAGGCTTGGGCAGCCGTGGCTCCGAAGGAATACTCGCTGGATCGCGTGAGCTTCACGGGCAAGACCCCGTTCGAGGTGCAGAATGTGCGTGTCTTGAAAGACGGCTTTGAACTCAGCTTCACCCAGCCGTTGGATGCGGAAACGGGCGGCTTGGCCGACAGCTATGACATGGTGCAGTTCGGATTCCAATACCATCAGACCTATGGTTCTCCCGAGGTGGATCATGATGGAAACGTGAACAGCTCCAGTGGCGTGAAGATCACCAAGGCCGTGCTGTCACCGGATCGTTTGAAGGTGCGCTTGACGGTGGAAGGCTGGAAGACGGGCTACGTGACGATGGTGCGTTGTCTGGATGTCGTGAATGAAGCAGGCAAGAAGCTGCGGCACGACACTTTCTGGTATACGCTGAACCAGCTGCCTAAATAGCCGGGCGGGCGATGATCTTCTCGATCAGGCGGGCGGCGATGGCGAAGCCAAAGGCGCCGGTCACAAACGTGGCCGCGCCATAACCACTCTCACAATTCATCTTCGTGTCTGTGCCCGCTGCGCGGACTTCGCAGACCGAGCCATCGCTTTGGGGAAATAGCGGCGGTTCCGGCGTGAAGACGCAGTCGATACCGAATTTTTTACCTTCACCGGGGAATCCATATTCCTTGCGGAGCAGCTTGCGGGTCTGTTGCAGCAGCCGATCATGGGTGGCCTGGCTCAGGTCCGCATAGCGGATTGCGGTCGGGTCGCGACGGCCACCGGCGCCACCTGAGACGACCAGGGGGAGATCGCGTTTCTTGCATTCCGCAATGAGCAGGGCCTTGTGCTTAAGACTGTCGATGGCGTCCAACACACCGGAGCAGGGGACGGCGAGAAGTTCTTCGGCGGTATTGGCGGTAAAGAATTTCTGCAGAGCGTGAACCTGGCAATCCGGGTTGATGGCGAGCACGCGGTCCTTGAGGACCTCGACTTTGGGTTGTCCCAGTTTCCCGGCCACGGCGGGGAGTTGGCGGTTAGTATTGCTGATGCAGATCTCGTCGAGGTCGATCAGGGTGAGCTCACCGATACCAGTGCGGGCGAGCGCCTCGACGGCCCATGAGCCGACCCCGCCCACCCCCACGACCATGGCGTGAGATTGACGCAAGAGGGTCAGTGCTTCACGCCCGTAGAGCCGGGCGATGCCGCCGAATCTGGCTTCATAATCGTTCATCCGCGGATAAGCTTAGGCATCTGTTTTGGGCAATCATCCTCAGCCGCAAGGACTTCACAAGGCGGAATTTGGCACTTTGCAAGGTTTTGCGGGTGCGTGAGGGGTGGGGGATAGAACGGTCTAAGTTGTTGGCAGGCTGTTTGCTAAAGGTAGTTTGCCCCGCGTTTTCACCTTGAATTTATGCAATTGAGGCATTGACAGTTCTGGATGACCGGGTGTAAATACATTGTAATCACATTGCATGGGCGATTCATTTACGAACCACATCTAATATGGAGTTTGATTGGAATAACCCGTCGTTCGAGTTCACTGAAGAACTGACGCAGCGAGAAATCGAAGAATCCTTCGAGGATCCCTTTGCAGTGCGACTGTTGCCGGATTCCCCCCGGTTCTCGGTACAATCGCGCTATTTCAACTTGGGCAAATCCGCTCAAGGACACGGTATCTTCAGTGTTTATCGCACTAACGGCAAGCTTATCCGGGTCATTTTAGCCCGGGCATTTGTGCCAGAAGAACAGTTTTTTTACCAACGCAAACAAGAACAAGTGCTGGCGAAATAGCCGCAGCACTTACCTGAAACGATCATGAGCTTGAACGCCATCACCAAATGGGACGATGTCCCCCTCTTTGACCGCGAGGACGCGGAGGCGGACTTTTGGGCCAGTACGCGGGCCGATCTCCGGCTCATGGAGTCATCCGTGGTGCCGTTCTCGGAATCGGCGGAATCGGTGACCATCACCTTGCGCATCGATCCGCGCATGCTGGCACGGATCAAGCGTTTGGCGCGCTCCCGCTACCTCAATTATCAAAGCATGATCAAGCAGTGGCTGAGCGAGCGGATGGAACAAGAATTAGGCGAACGTTAATTTGGGATCAGATATGAAGTGGCATAGCAACAGCCGGAAGAGAAACAGGAAACAGCAGGCGTTCACACTGATCGAGCTGCTCGTGGTCATCGCTATCATCGGCATCTTGGCCAGTCTCACCTTTCCGGTGATCAAGTCAGCCAGGATCAAGCAGGCCAAAGCGGGTGTTCAGGCCCAGCTCAAGGAGATCGAGACGCATATCCTCGAGTATTACGCCACTTATAACAGCTATCCGCTCGACAACACGAACAGCAACGCCATCCACCCGCTTTACTATGAACTGGTCGGATCGACGTTTGTTCCGGGTGCCGGTCCGGGGCTGGGTCGCTACGATACGGCCGATGGAAGCATCTCCGAAACGAGCGTGCGCAATAACCTCTATCAAGATGGTCTGCGTAACGTGACCCACGATCCGAATGATCCGGCCGCGCCGAAGGCCAAGAATTACTTTCCCAAACTGAATAGTGACCGTGTCCGGACCTTGAGCACCGGGGTCCAGTTGTTGCGTGTGATCGTCAATGATGTGCCGGGCAACATGCTGACGGATGCCAATGGCTCAGATTTTAATCCGGTCCGCTATGTCTCGACCAACCCGACTAATAATCAGGGGCGGTTCGACTTGTGGGCGGAATTTGAGGTGGGCGGTGTCCGCGTGCGGGTGAGCAACTGGGAGAAGGATCCAGTGACCGTGGAGCGGCCGGCACAATAATATTATCACGATACCATGAAAGTAACTGAAAAGATTATTCGTAATACGACCGGTCAAAAGGGTTTCACCCTGATCGAGCTCCTGGTGGTCATTGCCGTGATCGCCATCTTGGCGGGCATGCTGCTCCCGGCCATCGGTCGGGCCAAGGTCAAGGCGCAGGTCGCGAAGGCCAAGAAAGAGATCGCTGATATCGAGCAGGCGGTGATCGCGTTCAAGGCGAATTACAGCATCATGCCCATGGATTCAGTGATCCGGGGTGAGGGTGTGCCGGATTACACTTTTGGTACGAGCGGCGTTTATTTTGAAGGCAACCCGCAATACACCGGTAACGAGGCCGTGGTGAACCAGGGGCTTAAGATCCAGACCAACAATGCGGCACTCATGCCCATCTTGATGGCGCGGGATCATATCATGCACAACCCCAGCCATCTGAGCAACCCGCAGAAGAAGGAATACCTGAATCCCAAGATGGCCGCAGCGGACGGCGCAGCCGGTCTGGGACCTGGTGACAATCTTTACCGCGATGTCTGGAAAAGCCCTTACATCATCACCGTGGATGCCAATTATGATGGGTTTACTGAGGATGGGGTTTACAGCCGGAACAGCGTTTCGTTGCAAACGGCGGGGAATTACAACGGACACAACGGCTTGAGCAGCAAATCCAAGCTGGTGAACAACAATGATTTTGCCCTCCGGGGTGAGGTCATGGTCTGGAGCAAGGGACCGGACGGCAAGTCCGATATCACCATCCCGGCGGATGAAGGGGTGAATAAAGACAATGTATTGAGCTGGAAATAGCCATGAAACTGACGAGCAGCAACAGATCGCGAGCGGGCAGGACCGGATATCCGGCAGGCCTACGTTCCGGGCGTGCCTTCACGCTGATCGAGCTGCTGGCGGTTATTGTCATCATCTCCATCCTGGCAGGTCTGGCCGGCCCGATCATCTCGCGGCTTGGCTCGGGAGACAAGATGTCTGCCGGGGGGCGCCAGTTGCTGGATGACCTGGCCTTGGCGCGCAGCAAGGCGATGGCCACTCGCTCCACGGTTTATGTGGTCTTTCTGCCGCCTTATCTGGGTAATTCTCCTTCTGCGATTTCGCCCCTGATACCTGGGATAGACACCTCCTACTACACTAACAATCAGGACCGGATTGTGGTCACCAATTTGGCGGCGAAGACCTACAGCGGCTATGCCCTGTTTTCTGAGCGGTCAGTGGGGGATCAGCCAGGTGCTTATTCACCGCAATATCTGACGGAGTGGAAAGAATTGCCGCCGGGCGTATCTATCCATCCGGAGCAGTTCCTCGGCTCCCCGACCCGGACGAATTATGTGTACGGTGATTATGTGCAGCCATTTTCTTACCGTTCTTTCCCGTTCCCCCATGCGGAGAGCGGCGTCAGTTTCACCATGCCTTATTTGGCTTTCAATGCCCGGGGGCAACTGGTGACGGGAGCGAATTTTATCGTGCAGGTCGCGGAGGCCCGGCTTAGCCGCGCCCGTGATAGCGCGAATCCGGACCAGATCGTGCTCGGTCCCTCGGTCGTCACGCCGATGGCGCCCAATGCCGTATTCATGGAGTGGGAAACCAACGGGATCGCGCAGGGGATCAACTATACCAACCTGACGATCTACGCGCACGAGATCGAGATCAACTGGCTGACCGGTCGCGGTAAATTTTATCAGCCTGAAATCCAATGAAACTGACGCCACATAAGCGCCGTTACGTCAGCCAGGCCACGCTGGCCTTCACGATGGTGGAGGTGGCCTTGAGCCTGGCCATCATCGCGTTCGCGATCGTGGCGGTGATCGGCATCCTGCCCACCGGCATGCAGGTACAGAAGGACAATCGCGAGGAGACAATCATCAACCAGGACGGTCAGTTCCTGCTGGAAGTCATCAAGAACGGCCAGACGAACGTGAACCTGCTGGCGCAGAATCTGGAGTGGATCGAGTCTTACACGAACATCCCGCCTTCCACCATCGTGGGATTGGAAGGCCGCATCCGGCGGACCAATCTGCTGGACGGCCTGTTCACCACCAACCAGCTCGCCCAGCGGATCGTGGGGCTCTTGAGCACGCCGCGCTTCACCATCGATACCAATGCCCCCAGCGGTTACATCAGCAACTGGGTGCAGGCGAAGTTCGTGGCCAACAGCGGGCCGCTGGCCGATCGCCTGACGGAGGACCCGGTGAACCGCACCCGTGATTTCGCCTTCGCCTATCTGGTCACGGTGGATATCGCTCCGGTGGTCCTGTCTTCGGCGGCCAGCAATGCCAATTGGGAAGTGGGGGCGGTTTTGCAGAACAACCTTTATGAGCTCCGGCTGACCTTGAGCTGGCCGGTGTATCCGAACAACAGCGTGGGCAACGGTCGGAAGACCTTTAGCAGCCTGGTTTCCGGCAAGTTGGAACGGGACGCCAGCGGGTTCTTCCGGTTCCTGCCCAATGAATATAATGGATTGCCGTGATCATGCGCCTGAACCTCACACATGAAATCCGCCGCCGGGTCCGGCAAAGCGCCGTGACGCTGCTGGAGCTCATGGTGGCCATGAGCATCCTCACGTTCATCATCTTCGGCCTCTATTCGATGTTCGACAAGACGCAGAAGGCGTTCTTGGAGACCACGACGCAGAAGGACGTATTGGAGAGCGGGCGTTCCTTCATGGATATCATGGTGCGGGACCTGGAGCAGATGCGGGCTTCCAAACTCATTGACCGGACGAATCTTTACATCTCACCCATCTACATCAACAACAGCCCGATCAACGGGTTCCGGCAGAACTCGATGCAGGGCAACAGCCTCTTCACGAATGTGGTGCAGGAATTCTTTTTCCTGACGAAGACCTCCCAGTGGACCTCGGTGGCCTATCTCATGCAGCCGATGTCCACCAACAGCAGTGATTACTCCCTTTACACGAACATGGGGGTGGGTTCCTTGCGGCGTTATACTTACACCACCAACGATTACTACCATCCGTCAGCCGATCTCTTCGCGATCTATTTCACCAACTCCGTGGGGAGTGATTTCCAACTCGTCTCGGATGGGGTGCTCCATCTGGCTTTGCGGGCGTATGACCGTGAGGGCAATTGGGTGGATACCAGTGGCTGGTCTTTCACCAACACATTCATCCCGGCCTGGCTGGAACTGGAGGTCGGTGTCCTTGAACCCAAGGTGCTGCTGCAGGCCCGGAGCATCCCGAATGCCGCCGCCCAACGTGCCTTCTTGCAAGAAACAACCAATCGCGCCAGCGCGGTGCATCTGTTCCGCCAGCGCATCCCGGTGCGGATAGCTAATTAAATGAAACGCCGTCGTCAAAGCGCAGTCGCCCTGGTCACCACGTTGATCATGCTTTCGCTGATCACGTTCACGGCCGTGGTCTTTCTCGCCGTCACCATGCGCGAGAAGGATTCGGTGAGAGTGTCCGAGGACATGATGGATGCCCGCATTCTCGCCGAGACTGCGGGGATGGAGGCGCAGGCCCAGATCGTGGCCCAGATGGTGGCTGCCACCAATCCTTATATCTATGATCTGCAGGTCTCCCGCACGGCGGTCCCGTTTATCCTGAACACGGATAACCCGATCCCGGAGTCGGATGTCACGAATTACATCAGCCAGTTGATCTATGATGCCCGCCCGCCGGTCTATGTGCAGACAAACGACGACCGGACGCTGCCGTGGGAACATCGGTTCTGGCTGGACCTGAACCGGAACAGGCATTTCGAGCCTTCGGGCTTGGTGGGGGAGTATGATGATTTCCGGGCGCTCACCGGCCTTTCCAATTATGTGATCGGCGATCCGGAGTGGAAGGGGGTGCTCCAGCATTCCTTCCCGACCAACTACGGTGGTGAATGGCCGCGGCATTCGCGCACCAACAAATTCGTGGGCCGGTATGCCTACATGATCTTGCCTTACGGCAAGAGTCTGAGCCTGAATCATATCCACAATTACGCCAAACAGTACAGCCCGTCCATGTCGTTGAACACGGACAGCTACCGGCGCAATCAGGGCTTCGGCAGTTATGAGTTGAACATGGCGGCGTTCTTGGCGGCCCTGAATCCCGGTGTTTGGGCCGGACCCAATTTTTGGGCCACGGATTTAGGGGTGGTGCCTGATCCCTTTCAGCCCAATCCGTATTACCAGTACACCACGAACATCACAGTACCGAACCAGGGTTTGGCTTTCTATGATGCTCAGGCCCTGTTGCAGTACCGGTACAATACCAATTTCAATAACCTGTCCTCGGTGCAGGATCTTTATGGCAACATCGGAGCCAATGCCTTCACCAATGACCTGATCGATGCGAACGTCACCAGCCCGTTCCCGATGACGGGGCTCCGGCTCTCCTCGGTGGATTATGACAATCACCTGCGGGCGTGGCCGGGCAGCCTGAACACCAATGCGGCAGGCTCAAGTTTCTTCGATGTGTTCGAGCTGTTAAGTCCGGACCGGGCCTATTCCGCCCAGCCCACGGCAATTAACAATTTCACCTACCGGTTGCTGGTGACGGGGACGAACAACTCCACCTACAACCGCTACATGTTCAATCGCATGCTGGCGCAGATCGGCACGGAATCCTCTCTGCCGCCGAGCGAGCGGGTGCACCTGAACTATGACAACCGGGTGCCGAACTCCACCACCGACTTCATCGGCTGGGAGGCGACCAATTTCTTCAATGAGACGGCGAACCGTTTGCTGCTGACGAACTTCAACATCAGCCTGACAGACCCGTATTACACGAACCGCATCGATATCTATCCGACGAACCGTTACACGGCGGGCATTCATCGCCTGTTGCAACTGTCGGCGAACATCTATGACGCTACGACCAACCGCGTGCAGGATGGCTACCCGTATTATCCCACGGTGCTGCGACCGATCTTCACGAATGACAATGGCCGCGTTTCCATCGTGAGCTATGTGGAGGTGACGACGACCAATGATGTGGGGCTGACCTACATCACCCGTGAGTTCGCGAGCACGAACGCCTCTTACCAGAACACGCTGATCCCCTCGAACAACATCTGGGGTGTGCCATGGGTGATAGGGGCCAAGAAGGGTTTCCCCAGCTTCAACGAATTTGCCCTGCGCTCAGCCATCCAGGTGAGCCGCCGTCTGGAAGTCCTCAAGGCCAATACGAATACGCCGGTGACCTTGCGCCAGACCAACCAGCTTTACGTGCTGGGCGTTTCGAATCTGTTGGGGGCGGAGATGTGGAATCCGTATACCAATGACTACCCGCGCGACCTGCTGGTGAATGCGCGGCTGGATACTTTTGCCTACCTGACAAACCAGTCCGGGATCATCCGCAGCCGGGCGTTTGCGATGGTGACGAACGCCACCTTTGCGGCGAACGTGTGGACGAGCAACAACTTCTTCCTGCCGTTCTATACGAACTTTGTGTTCTTGCCGGATTCGCAGTATTTCAATTCGTCCAGCCTGTTCGTGGCGACGACCAATATCGCGGGGACAAACCAAGTCTATGAGCGCGGGCAGCAATTCTATATCCCGCAATGGGGCTTGAGCATGTCCAACCGGATGTATGCCGTGATCATGGACACGACGGCCAATCCGCCGCGCGTGGTGGATTATGTGAATTACGACAGTTTCACCTTCGGGGTGGAGGATGTCACGGGTAACCTGGTCAATGCGGGTGCCTTTCCTGGCCAGGCTGGGCTGGTGAATGCGGGCTTGATCCAGGAGATCTTTGATACCAACCGGATCGGTGGCACGACCATCAACCATGTCACACGCGGCGTTCTGAACCAGATATTCATATCCCTTGGGCGCAACACCCTCTTGGGGCGGCCGGTTTCCCAGCAGGATTGGAACAATTACGGTCTGCAAAGCCAGTCCCAGATGGACAAGTTGCTGGCCACGGCCACCTTCCAGCGGTTCATGGGCCAGCCGGTGACGGGCGTGACCCCGTATCACGCCAATCCGAACGGTAACCCGCGTTATTATGTGAAGATGCCGCCCACGACGAACATGCAGGCACCGTTCACTGCGGTGGCAAAGATCGTCTACACGAATTACTGGCAGGTAAACGATCCGTTTGTGCGCTTCACGATGCAGGACCTGGGCGATCAGGGAACAGTCAACATGCTGCCTTTCCTTATCCGCCCATCCTCGGCGGCGATGGTAACGAACAACCTGAATTACGTGAACGAACGTTACCGTCCATGGGGTATTCGTCAGGGGCGTGGGCGCAGTTCGATCATCCCTTATGATGAGCCGGTACCGGTGGATTACACGTTTGAGTACCGGGTGAAGGACCCGCAGATACGCAAGGCGGACGATTGGGATTTCCCGGGGCAGAAATTTGGCAACATCGGCTGGCTGGGACGCGTGCACCGCGGAACCCCGTGGCAGACGATCTACATGAAGGCGGGAGCGATGCCTGACGAGGCCCCGGGCTTTGAATGGCGACGCTGGTCCTACAGTGCGGCCACGCATCCCACGAATGACTGGCGTTTGCCGGACATGTTCACGGTGACGACGGATGTGCCTTCCGTCACCGGCCTGCTTTCGGTGAACCAGACGAATTATGCGGCTTGGGCGGCGGCCTTGGGCAATGTGCTGGTGCTCTCGAATACCATCGATTTCAACGATTATCTGAATGTGACCAATGTGGCCGGAACGACACCGACCTACACGAACCTGATGATCGATCCGACCAGCGACCAGTTCAAAACGATCGTGGATGGCATCAACCTGACGCGTTCCACGCGGCTGGCCAATCTGGGCACGGGCTTGCTCACCACCAATGCTTTCGTGAGGCTGGGTG
>CAZRGY010000081.1:0-11385 GCA_964599715.1 uncultured Verrucomicrobiota bacterium
CGATTCCGATGGATGTGACAAAAATGTCCGAGCCGATGACCGGCACATCGCTCGTAGTGCCAGGTTTTGTATTACCCGGCCAGCGAACGATGCCAGGAACGCGGATGCCTCCTTCGTAAACGGCCCGCTTACGACCGCGCAGGCCACCCGTTGAGCCGCGGCCTGGCGATTTGATGCCGTCACCTTCGGGGCCGTTGTCGGAGGTGAAGAAAATCACCGTGTTGTCTGTGAGCTTCAGCTCATCCAGTGTCCGCATCAGCTTGCCGAACGCATGATCCATTTGAGTGACATTGGCGTGATGCTCGCGCTGTACGTCATCGGTCAGATCCGGGTATTTGGCCTTGAATTCGGGTGACGCCTTGATCGGGTAATGCGGTTCGTGGGTCCATACCGACAAAAAGAACGGCTTAGATTTGTCGCGATGCTGCTTCAGCCAGGTGACGGCCTCATCGACGATCAGCGGTGCGGAATAGCCTTCGAGTTTGCCGACCGGCTGCCCGTTCCGGACGAAGTTGCTGGGATTCTCGTGACTGGGAGCCGCGTTGTTCTGTGTCGCCAGCCACCAGTCGTAGCCGTGGTCGTTTGGTTGCGGCTGCGTCGGTTTGTTGAAATGTCCATTGAGATGCCACTTGCCGACATGACACGTGGTATAACCCTGTTCTTTGAGCAACTTTGGCAACGCGATTTCACTCGCACGCAGATGAATCTCGCGGCCTTCGGGAATCCAGTTGAAGACGCCATTTCGATACGGCGTCCGCCCGGTGAGGATCGCTGACCGCGATGGACTGCACACCGCACTGGCCGAATAAAACTGCGTGAACCGTGTGCTTTGCTTGGCAAATGCATCGAGATTCGGCGTCTGAATGATCGGGTTGCCATAACAACCAAGATCGCCATAACCCAGATCATCCGCTAAAAAAACGACTATGTTGGGCTTTTGCTTCGGCGCTTCGGCGGCATGCAGCGAGCCAAGCGAGGCAAGTAACAGAGTAGCAAAGATGGAAAGACTGAGCTTCATAGGTTTGAGTTTATTGTTCAGTTTTCGTTTTCTTCTTCTTGGGGGCTGGTGCCCCCTCGCCAACTGCTGGTGTCGCCGGGTCCATGCGTTTGATGGATTGTGGTCGGTCATTTCGACTTGGCTTTCTTCTTCGGCGCGGCGACGGCTTCGGCAGGGTAGCGCTTCACTTCGACATCATTTTTCTGCAGCGTGCCGGGAGTGCTGCGACCATCAGTGATGAGCTTCTCCAGTAGCGCCTTCATCTCGGCGACTTTCTCCGGCATCGCAGCCGCGAGGTTCTTCGATTCCCCGAGATCTTCTGCGAGATTGTATAGCTGTACGGGCTGCGATTGATCGCCGCCACTGCCCCAACCACCTGAGCCGGGCGCGGGGATGTATTTCCACGAACCGCGGCGTAACGCAGGTGTTCCCCGTGCCGAGGCACTTACTGCATGATCGCGGATCGGTTTGTCTTCGCCTTTGAACAAGGGCATGAGGCTGAAGCTGTCCTCACCGGCGCTATCTGGCAGCTTCACCCCAAAGACATCGGCGAGGGTGCGCAGGAAATCGGCCTGATAAACGAGTTGATGGCAAACACTGCCCGGCTTCACCACACCGGGCCAGCGCACAATGAAAGGCACGCGATGTCCGCCCTCCCAAGCGTCCGCCTTGTAGCCACGCAGCGGTCCGCTGGGATAGTGCCCCATCTTTTCGAGATCTTGCACGCCGATGTAGGGCGCGCAGCCGTTATCGGCGGTGAAGATGACGAGCGTGTTTCCCGCGGCCCCGCTTTTCTCCAAAGCCTCCAGCACACGCCCCACCACGGCATCTGTCTCCATCACAAAATCGGCGAACAGATTGAGACCGCTTTTACCTTTCCACTCGGGATTCACCGAAAGCGGCGTGTGCGGCGAAGTGAGCGGCATGAAAACGAGGAAGGGGTCCTTTTTCTGCACGGACTCGTTGATAAAGCGGATTGTGCGGTCGCCGAGCGCTGGTAGGATGCCTTCAAGTTTCCAATCCTTGAGCGCCGGCCCTTGCTGACTTGCCTGATTATTGCCTATTAATTGTCGGGGTAGGAACTCGGTGGGAATGCCGACCGTGCGGTCGTTCTCGATGAAGCAAAATGGTGGCCAGTTCGGAACATCGGTGCCGAAGTAGAGGTCAAACCCGCGGGTGGTCGGCCCCCCGGCGATGGGCTTGGAGAAGATGTCACGCCATGCCGCGATCTGTTGCTCGGTTGGGCTTATGCTACCAGCGGTGTCTTTTTTCTTAGTGTTGCCATCTTCGTCCGCTGTTTGTTTGGGCGGGGACAGTAAAGGACGTTGCTCCTTCGTAACGGGCCAGTTCCATCCTAAATGCCATTTGCCGATGCATGCTGTGCGATAGCCCTGCTGCTTCGCCAGTGTGCCGATGGTCATGCGATCCGCCGCGATCAACGGTTCACCAAAAACGCCGACGATGCCGTTTTGTAAGCGCGTGCGCCAGTGATAGCGTCCGGTGAGCAACGTGTAACGCGAAGGCGAGCACACTCCCGATGACGAATGCCCATCAGTGAATCGCATCCCCTGCGCCGCCAGCTTGTCTATGTTCGGCGTGGAAATCTTGCCGCGCTCAGGGTTGTTGCACTGGACATCGCCATAGCCGAGATCGTCAGCATAGATGATGAGGATGTTGGGCTTTTGTTTCGTGGCTTCAGCAGCCAGCAAACCGAACGAAGCAAAAAGTAGAGCGGCAAAAATAGGTGAAAAGAGTTTCATGCTTTTGCAGTTCATCACTCAGTTGATACGGGTTCCTCTCATCTTAAACTTTCCGGCAAGAATGAAAACCCTCTTAATTTGTGCTGCTACACGAGCTGATATCGCCTCAGCCGTTACAATGACTAACGCAATGAACGATAAATACGTGAATATCATCATGTTCAATTTGTGTTAGCACTTGCCTTCACGGGGCGGCTTCGCGCGGAAGCTTTCGATTGATTGAGCAAATCTTTGAGCTCTTTGGCGATATCTGGGCGATCAAGAATCAAATTCTTCGTTTCTCCAGGATCCGCATCCAGATCATAAAGCTGCCCAATGGCATCCTTGACGGCTTCGGGTAGGGCAAAGGGTTTCATTTCTCCAGCAGCGTAATTGTTTCCACCGGAGCCGGAGTGATCGAGATACTTCCATTTGCCGCGACGGATGGCGAGTGTACGCAAACCACCGAAGGCTTGTGTGAGCAGATATGGCCGCTCCACTTTGACTTGGTTATCAAGCATTGTCGGCAGAAGGTTGAAACTGTCTTCCGCGGCATCATCAGGGATTACCGCACCAGTGATGGCGGCGGCAGTAGCCATGATATCAGTCAAACTGACAGTTTGCGTATTGGTCGTACCCGGTTTGATCTGACCCGGCCAGCGAGCGATGAATGGCACGCGATGACCACCCTCCCATTGATCACGCTTCACACCACGCCACGGACGCGCTCCATCATGTCCATAATCCTTACGCATATGAACTACACTCGTCACTTCCGGGCCGTTGTCGCTGCTTAGAATGACTAACGTGTTATCGGCAAGTCCCTGCTTGCGAAGGGTGGCCATGAGTTCGCCAACAATGTGATCAAACTCAAAAATGAAATCGCCGTGCGGACCGGCCTTGGTCTTGCCTTTGAATTGCGGTGCGGGGAAGGATGGGAGATGTACCGCTTGCGCAGCGTGATAGAGAAAAAACGGCTTTCCGGGAGACCGCTTTGCATGCTCTTCAAGAAACTGCTGGCTCTTTCTGAGAAACACCATGTCCAATTCCTCCATCGGAAAATTAGTGGCAATCAGCCCGCCTCGACAGTCATTGGCGTAAGGGTGCTTTGGTAACAAACTCCGATCTATTGGTGCAATCGGGGGGACAGGAATGCGATCGCCTTCAATGAAAGCATACAGCCAGTCCGTACTTGGGCAGCAAGCGGTGCCGAAGAAACTGTTGAACCCGTGATCAAGCGGTCCGCCTTCAATACGGCGGGAGTAATCGATTCGCCGCACCGCCTCCAGGCTCCCCTGATGAATCGGTTCACCTGCCTTGTCACGAAATGTCAAACCGACATGCCATTTACCGACAGCCGCCGTGACGTAACCTTGCTGACGCAACATAGCGGGCAACGTCAATCGCCCCGGGGCAATGAGCGATGGCCCACCCGCACCTGTAAAAACCGTCCCCCCACGTGGCACACGGAAAGCCATCTGCCCGGTCATCAAACTGTAACGGGTCGGCGTGCAAACGGTAGCCGGGCTATGAGCATCCGTGAACAGCATGCCTTCGCGAGCCAGTCGATCGATATTTGGCGTGGCAACCTTCGACTGGTCATTGTAGCAACGCACATCACCGTAACCGAGGTCGTCTGCCAGTATAAACAGTATGTTGGGCCGGGAAGGCTCCGCTGCTGACAACGACAACGTCGACAGCGCAAACGACAACAGCAATAGCGTTCTCCAGCCAAATCTCATTTCTTTTCTCCGTTCCAGATCTTCTCAAGCAAAGCGTCGAGTGCGGGGTCGTGTTCCTTCAACTCGGCGCGGACGAAGGGGTAGAAATCATTCCGATAGAAAAAGGCCTCTGTCCCCTCTGCGAAATACTCCTGTGGTGTAGTTAAACCGTAGTGCCGCACTTTCTTGCCCGTGTGGGCCAGCACACTTTCATAGGTGCCGCCGGCCTTGGCCTTCTCATAGGCAGCCTTGATCTCCGCATGGTCAAAGCCCAGCACCTGATCGTGGTAAGCATGCGCGAGCTCGTGAAGAATCACGGCGGGATGCTTGAGCATTTGCTCCCGGGAAAGAAGGTCGCGCGCCTGGGGGATGTGCACCTTGCGTGCGAGACGCGGATCGTGGCCGTTCGCCACCAGCCAAGTCCGACTGGGGTGATACTGCTTGGGCTTGAGTTTCGGGTGGCTGTGCTCGATCCAGAGTTCCATCTTCTGCAACTTCGCCAGCGGCCCGGCTGGGACAAGGATCTTGATGCGCTGCAAGTGGTTGGCCAGCATGGTCAGAGCCAGCGCACCTAGCTCGCGATGCTCGCCGTCGATGAGCGCTGGTTCGATGTGGACTTTCCAGCCCTCGATGTCGCGCACGACTGGGTCGAAACGGACGCCTTTGCTGACCTTTCCATCCGCATCGGCAGCCTTCTCCTGGGGCTTCGGCGCAGCATTCGCCGCATCGCTACGGGCTTGGGCCTGCTGGCGTATCTGGGTTTTCAGTTTCGCCAAATGCTCCGGCCAGACAAAGGTCGGCGCCTTCTCCGGGTCGTAACCAGCCATGTGACCCGTAAGCCGGGTGACGGGTTTGGTATATTTCAGCTTGGTATCACCAAAAACCTCCCGGCAAAGAGCCGCAAGGCCGGGATCATATGCGATCAACTCGACTCGCGTGTTGACGTGATTGTGATCGTGGTCGTTCTCACGATTATCATCAAACCACGATTGTACTCCTTCAGCGAAGTACTCGTGGTGATTCACGCTGGCGTATTTGCCCTTCCACAAACCGGCCTTCATCGCGGCGTCATACGCTGCTTTTACCCGACCGTCGAATCCGGGGTCCACATTCGACATTCCACGCAGATGGATGTTGTGCGCCAGTTCATGGATCAGAATATTCTCCGTAGAGTAAGGGTCACCTTTATACCCCAGCAGATTCTCCTCAGCACAGGAGCAGAAAGGATCCGTATGGCTGCCTCCCATGCCCCGTGCCCGTGCATCCCGGTAATCTTTGGGAGAGACGTTGGGGAATCCCGGCACCTTTCCCTTGGCCAACCATTTCCATTCTGGCTGGTCCGTGGTGAATTCGTTCCAGGCCAGAATGGAGAGACGCGCTCCGCTTTTGACCATCGCTTCTCGCACATCAGGCCGATTAGCAAGCATCAGATCCACCAGATACGCCGCCTCCTTGAGCGCGTAAGGATTCACCTTGGCGGAAGCCACGATAGGAAAACCACCGGCTTCAATCCGCTGGGTGTAGAATTGGGGGATGCCCTTGGGATCAGGGGGATCAAATCGGACCGCTTGCACCGGGACCTCACTGGTAACGATGCGTTCCGCCTTGTCGGACCGGCCCACGATGGCAAAACGATGTCCGATGGTCGTGGTGATGATGGTGTGATCGCCAGGCGCGATTTCACCGTTAGGAACGCGTTCAGCATCAGTTTTCAACCAGAAGACATCTACTACCTGCTGGCTGCCATTGATGATCTGTAACTTGGGTCGAGGTGCTTCAGAGGCTTGAACATCGCCGTATGACAGGCACAGAAGGATCAGAACAGAGGTGATGCGCAGCCAGTTCATGGATTATCTATAATAAATGCCGGGCGTGAGAGCACGCCCTTTGAGATGGCTCCGTAGTAATCAGAGCGCCAAAAGTTTTTCAGATCCGCAGCGGTGATAAGCTGAAGCCCCGGTGTCACCACAGCGGGATTACAGAGGATGTAGAGGTTTTCTGAGGCGATGTATCCGCAGACATTGAGTGTATGGCCCGCGAACCCGCCCGCGTACTGTGGACCGATGTATTTGAAATCCACCACTACCGGACGTCCGGCATCCAATTCACGCCGCAACATGGCCTCGGCCTTTTCGAATCCGGCATCGTCCGGCGTATAGGTCACAAGTTTCCACTTCTGGCCAATCTTGGCAGAAGCATCCAGCAGATGCCCCCAGTCAGTGCCTGTGCCCAAGGGCGAGGGACAAAGCTTTTTGAAGTCCCAACCGCTGATGTCGCTCCCTTGGAAGCGGGCAAATGCGGCACTAGCGGAAGCACCACAGTTATTGTATCCCTGATAGATATGAGGCATCTGAATGAACACGAACTCTCCCGGTTCATTTTTCCGCTGGCGATAATCTGCAAGTTTCAAAAGGTCGGCACCTTGCTGGGCTGAGGCATTGTCGGAGGGTTGCGCGGGGTGTCCGGTCGAACTGGTCGGCAGCAATTTGGAAGCCTTGGTCCAGTTTGCCTTGGCCTGCTCCAAGTTGCCTGCTTGAAAGTGCATTTCTCCCAGCACCACTAATCCTGATGGATTGTTTAACTCAGCAGCTCTTTCTGCCAATCGACGCGCCTTCACTTCATCCCGTTGCACGCCTTCGCCAGACAGATAGGCCAACGCTGCAGCCACTGCGGCACGGCCGTGCCCCCGCTCTGCTGCCTTCTCCCACCATAGGAGTGCTTGGGGGACATTTTGCTCCGTACCTTGGGCACCAAAGTAGCATTGCCCCAGATTGAAAGCCGCCTGAGGAACTTTCTCTGCCGCCGCCTTGAAATAACCGAAAGCGATCTCGGTATTGCGCTTCACCACTGCACCACGCAGATAAGCAAAGCCAACGAAGTCCATGGCGTCTGCATTGCCACCATCTGCCGCCCGATGGGCCCATTTCATCGCCTCGGAGTCATTCTTGGCGACCCCTTTGCCATCCCGATAGCGATAAGCCAGCTCCAACTGGGCCTTGGCATTCCCTTTTTCTGCTCGCTCGCGCAACCCGTCCCATTCTGCTGCGCCAATGAAATCCGGCAACAAAAGCACGCTCATAAGCAAAACGGCCAGACGGACTGACACTCTCTCAATACCAAAGAGTCGGCTCGTCTCAGCACGTGGTGAAATTGAGTACATATGATATCATTGCTAGGTTGACAGCAGGACTGACGGACGTCTTGACTGAATTGACGCCCGTATGCATCAAAAACCGCATAATCACGAATCCAGCCGCCAGTGGCGAATCCGGGCTATGATGAGGTTCGTTCAGTCAGGCGTATCATGAAGAAACAAAAAAACACCGGCTTCATCGGCCTGGCCGCTCTCGCCGAGGATTTGCTTTTGGATATGCGACACGTCGAGCAGATAGCTGACTTGATGCATGACACGGCATTCTTTGTAAAAGACGCCAAGGGCCGTTACGTCATGGTAAACCAGTCACTGGTCGAGAGACATGGTCTTGAAAACAAGGCACAAATGATCGGTCACCGGCCCTGCGAGATATGCCCCGGGGATTTTGGCCGCATACCTACAGAACAGGACGCGCAAGTGCTGCGGACGGGAAGGCCCATCATCGAACGATTGGAGCTTTTCTGGCGGCGCCCCAATGTTCCGGTATGGGGACTCACCAGTAAAATTCCCATGCGCGACAAACATAAGCGGATAATCGGCCTGATCGGCATTTCCAAAGACCTGACGATACTTGTCGCTCCAGAAGATATACCAAGCAATGTGGCATTGGCCTTGCGCTATCTGGAAAGCGCCTTCGCCCAGCCCATCAGCCCCTCTTCACTGGCGCGCAAAGCAGGTATGAGCGGCGCGCGGTTCGCCCGCATCATCAAGCGCATCCACGGGATCAGCCCGATGCAACTGATCACCAAGACACGTATCACTGCAGCTTCCCGCCAACTGATGGAAACGGACTACTCCATCGCCCAAATCGCACATGAATGCGGTTTCGCCGATCATAGCGCATTTACTCGTGCCTTTCGTTCCGCCACCGGCAGTACTCCTACCGCTTTCAGAAATCTTAGCAAATAAACAATTGTCTAAACTACTGCTAACCACTGTTATACCTGCCAGATCATGAAGATCGGCCTCATATCAGACACGCACGGCTATCTGGACCCGAAAGTCCGGGAGTTGTTTGACGGCGTCGATCATATCCTGCATGCGGGCGATATCGGGTATGCGTCCATCATCCTGGAGCTGGAGGATATCGCACCTACGACGGCGGTGTTGGGGAATAATGATTTCGGGATGGAGTATCGGGAGACGGAGGTGGTGACGCTGGAGGGGATCAAATTCATGGTGCATCACATCGTGACGCCGCGCTATCTCACAGACTCGCTCAAGCGACGGGTCATCCATGATGACCCGCAAGTGCTCATCTTCGGCCACACGCATACGGCCTTCAACGAGACCGTCGATGGCGTGCATTTCATCAATCCCGGTTACGCGGGCAAGCCGCGGTTCAAACAGGAACGTTCGGTGGCGATCCTGCATGTGGAGGATGGAGAGACGCGGTTGGAGTTTCACGAGCTGTAAAACTCCAAATTGTAAGGACCGGGTGGAACTGGTCCTTACCTAGCGTCAGATTCCAATAGTGGCATCTTTCTTGTAATTGACCAAGAAGAGGCGTTGCAGGACGCTGGCCATTGAACTCATGAGTTTATTGGTTGAAATCCTGATTCAGCTCTTTGCCTGGCTTTTGCAGGTGTTTTATCTGTCGCGTTTCTTTGGGGTTCTGTTTTTAACCTTGGCCATCATAGCCATCGGGGAATTCTATTTGCATGAGGCAAGTATATGGCGGCATCTAGGTGCGCCATTATTGTTTGCGGGAATCCTCGGCGGGCTGGTCTGGGAGTTGGCAGCTTGGAGAAGCAGAAAAAACCGACCATAGGTTTTATTTTCACAAGGCAGCTGACTCCTTTCTGTAAGTAAGTATCTCTTGGAAGCCGGTTCACACTTTGAGCTAGATTCCAATCGGGGCATCCTTCTTGTAATTGCGTTGGGCATATGGGGTGTCAGCATGCCAAGAGATAACCATGTGGCTCATCCTTCAAATTCTGGTCTGGCTTTTGGAAGTCTGCTACCTATGGCGTTTTTACTCGGTGCTATTGGTAGCTTTGGCGCTCGCCGGGTTGGGAAATTGGCTTTTGCCTGTGGAAAGCTGTGTGAGGAATCTGGGATGGCCTTTGGTAGTTGGCGGGGCGATAGCGGGTTTGATTTGGGAAGTAGTGGCCTCGCGGGAGAAGAAGGAGAATCCTAATATCCTCACACTGGCGGATAAGGCGGATGGGGGAAAGGATGCCGCTCGAACAATGGATGATCGGTTGGGAAAATGAGGGGAGATGAGGAGGGCTTTCAGCCCTTGCTTGCTGAGGGAAACCTTTTCCTATGGCGTTGCCATAGGCTGGTATGAGGTCGCGCCGTTGGCGCTGCCAAGCGAGGCTTACCAGCGCCGAGCAGCTTGTTTGGGGACGGCCTATAATCGCAGTGGTTTTTTCTCAAACAACGTCACGCATAAGATACGAACAACCAGCCCTGAAAAACATCTGAAAGATAAAGAATACAATTCCTATCACCAGAACGATGATCAAAAACCTTTTTACGCTTAGACCGGTTCCGCCTCTACTTTGCGGCAATTTCGTGGCCCCGCCAAAGTCAAAGCCGCAGCGTGGGCATGAGCTTTCATTTCCAGAAAGCTTGAAATCGCAAGCTCGGCAATGTTCTCTTCCCGTCATATCAAGGGCAGGACAGTTGATATTACTTAGGTTTCTGCACGCTCCAGATGGTTAGCAACAAAAATCCCCGGCGAAAAGGTAGAGCAGAAGAAGCAGGCCGGGGCCTTTGAACAGAAACAGGAGAAATCCCACGGCCAGGAACAGGCCCAGCACGAGCATGGTGGTCCGGTAGATCGGGAACATGCGATCTTCCTTTTGGGTATTTTCGTTGAGTGATTGATTGTTCATGGCGCAACAACTTATCTGCTGTTCGGCGGAAGCGTGAATTGATAAAACTTTGCCAGCCATCGGTTTTATCAATCATGAACATCCATCATCTCGAGCTGTTTTATTATGTGGCGAAGCATGGCGGCATCATGAACGCGGTGCGGCACATCCCCTACGGCATCCAGCAACCGGCGGTGAGCAGCCAGATTCTGCAACTGGAGGCGGATCTAGGTCAGTCACTCTTTCACCGACGACCGTTTCAGCTCACCTCGGCGGGTGAGGAGCTGTATGGCTTCATCCAACCCTTCTTTGAGAACATCGGGCCGGTGACGGAGAAGCTGCGCGGCGGAGCAACGCAACTGGTAAGGATCGCCGCCTCAGCAATGGTGTTGCGGGATCATCTGCCGGCCGTATTGACGCGGGTGCGGAAGCAATTCCCGAAGCTGCGCTTCACCCTGGTGGAAGCAACCCTCGCCCAGGTGGAACAGGGTTTTGCCAAGCAGGAGTTCGACCTGGCCATCACGGTGACGGCGGGCAAACTGCCAGCGGGTTATCACTCCATGCAACTGATCGAGATGCCGCTGGTGCTATTGCTGCCGGAAGGGTGCAAGATCAAGTCGGCCGAGGAATTGTGGCAGGAGAATCTGATACGGGAGACGCTCATCTGCCCGCCTGCATCCGAGCCGATCTCCCTCTCACTAAAGCAAGGTCTCGCAAAGCGCAAGGTGGACTGGCCAGTAGGCATCGAGGTGACATCCCTGGAACTGCTGCATACTTATGTGGCGCATGGTTTCGGGCTGGGCGTGTCGGTGAAGGTGCCTAAGGGACAATTGCCCAAGGGAGTCCGCATGCTGCCACTCGAAGGATTCCCACCCATCACGGTAGCAACTGTCTGGCAAGGAACGGCAGGACCAGTGACCCGGACTTTACTGGAGGAGATAAAAAAACAGGC
>CAZRGY010000082.1:0-11357 GCA_964599715.1 uncultured Verrucomicrobiota bacterium
AGTGGCACCTTCTTTCAGATAACCTTGCTGCTTCAGTTCCGCGAGTTGCGCTTGGGAAGGTTTTTCCACGAGGTGGTTCAGGCAGAATTCGCCATCGAAGAAAAAGAGTCCACCTTTGGTCACGTCTTCGCTGCCGGTGACGGTGACGAGGCCGGAGAACTTGCCACTGTTGAACCGCTTGAGCATGTCGGCATACGTCTCGGGTTTCACGAGGATGTCGCCGTAGGTGAGCAGGAAGGTTTCGCTGCCCACAAAGGCTTTCGCGAGTTCGGGGGCCTTGCCGGTGCCGTCTTGGATGACTTGGCGGGCATAGGTAATCTTCGCACCCCACTTGGAGCCGTCACCGAAATAGCCTTCCACCACTTCTGCATGCCAGCCGGTGATGATGCAGAACTCGCGCACGCCCACGCTGAGCAATCCATCGATGATATGTTCGAGGATGGGTTTGCCCTGGACCTTGAGCATGGGTTTCGGGATCTCGGCGGTGAGATCTTTCATGCGTGTGCCTTTGCCGGCGGCGAGAATGACTGCTTTCATCAGATGGCTGAGATAAGAAAGAAGAAGGCCGAAAAAGAAAATCTTAATCGGCCTTCTTCGTTGAATTTTAGAACCGCTTACGCACCGAACTTGTCGAACATCTTCGCGTTCGCCTGCATGTAGCGCATGAGATACTTGGCCTCGAACACGCCGAGGGAACCCATGTTCGCACCGGTCTCGCTGAAGCGTTCCAGCTTGTCGGAGCCGCTGCACTCGGAGTGGAGCAACACCGGCTGCGGATGCCAGGAGTGGGACTTCATGGAGCACGGCGTGGAGTGATCACCCGTGATGACGAGCACATCCGGTTTCTTTTCCATGAGGAGCGGCAGCGCGGCATCGAAATCTTCGATGGCCTTCTTCTTGGCTTCGAAGTTGCCGTCTTCACCGGCCTTGTCCGTGTACTTGTAATGGATGAAGAAGAAGTCGTAGTTGTCGTATTCCTTCTTATACGTCTCGAACTGCTCGGTGATGGTCGTGGCGCCTTCGAGTTTCGTCATGCCGACGAGCTGGGCGAGGCCTTTGTACATCGGGTAAACGGCGATACAGACGGGCTTGAGCTTGTAGCGGTCCTCGAACAGCGGGATGTCCGGCTGATGGGCGATGCCGCGCATGAGGAAGCCGTTCGCGGGCTTCTTCTTGGCGAGGACGGGCAGGGCGGCCTTGTAGAATTCCGCGATGAGCTTCGCGGCCTTCTTCTGCTTGGCAGACTTGGCATCGCGCGGCTCCGCGGTGGGGATGGGCAGACCTTCGCGGTTCGGATCGGCATCCGTGAGCGGGCCTTCGAGGCCCTTGCCGCGGAAGATGACCACGAAGCGGTGTTCCTTGCCGGCCTTGATGATGACTTCGGTGTCGCCGATCTTCTTCACCTTCTTGGCGAGGAGGGCGCAGAGTTCTTCGCACGTCTCGGTCGGGATACGACCCGCGCGGCGATCGGTGACGATGCCCTTGGAATCCAGCGTGCAGAAATTGGCGCGGGCGCAAACATCACCGGCTTTCAATTCCACCCCGAGGCCGAGTGCTTCGATGACGCCACGACCGACCTGGAATTCCAGCGGATCATAGCCGAACAATGCGAGATGGCCGGGGCCGCTGCCCGGGGTGATGCCCGGAGCCACAGGCGTCATGCGGCCTTGGGCCACACCTTCATTGACGAGCTTGTCTAGGTTCGGCGTCACCGCCGCTTCCAGAGGGGTGACTTCCCCTTGGCCCATAGTGGCGATGTCACCCAAGCCGTCCAATACGATCAGGGCGAGCTTGGTCTTGGTTTTGATGGTCAGTTCGGAATAAAGAGCGTCGAGGTTCATGGTCCAGATTCAAGTTCAGCAGTTAATGTCCGGTGTTGCCGACCGCAATTTGACGGACCGACAAACGGAGGCGATATTGCTGACGGGGAGAAGACCGGTCAACGGCGAATCATCCACGGTACTGTCTGATTATGTGACAGGGGTGTAACATTCTCGCAAAAGACAAAAAATGCTAATATAGATTATATTTGTAACTTGCTAATGGAAAAGAGGTTAAAATAAAAGCGATATTCCCCTAATGGCTGGCAAGGGAGTTGCCTATTAGAGGGGTAACGCAAAAGTGATAAGACGGTATTCAGTAGTGCCAAATGGATAGTCAACTCCACATCTTACTGCTTGAGGATGATCCTGATGATGTCGCGCTGGTGGAAAGGCACATGCAGCGAAGCGGCATCAATTATCTGCTTCACCATGTGAAGCGGCGCGAGGATTTCATCCGGGCTCTCCAGACGTTGCGCTATGACGTCATCTTGTGTGATTTCTCGTTGCCTGGGCTGAATGGTCTCGACGCGTTGGAAACGGCGGGGCAATTGGCCAAGGGCACGCCTTGCCTCATCGTGACGGGCTCCATCAATGAAGAGACGGCGGTGGAATGTATGAAGGCGGGTGCTTCCGATTATGTGCTGAAGAATCATATCGACCGTTTGCCGCAGGCCATTTTGGGTACCTTGCAGAGACACAAAGCCGAGCAAGAGCGGGAGAAGGCCGTAGAAGCGGTAAGGGAGAGTGAAAAGCGGTTTCGCATCCTCGCAGATTCCGCGCCGACACTAATTTGGATGGCGGGCAGCGTGGGGGAGTTCATCTATTTCAACCAGCCTTGGCTGGATTACACGGGCAAGACCTTGGAGAGCCAGTTGGGAGATGGCTGGCTGTCATGCATCCACCCGGACGACGCGCAGAACAGCATGAAGCAGTATCTGGAAGCGTTTCATGCCAAGAAACCTTTTGATCTGGAGTACCGCCTGCGCCGGAAGGATGGCGTGTACCGTTGGTTCCTGAACCGTGGTCAGCCGCGGATGGTGAGCGATAACAAACTGGTGGGCTACATCGGCTCCTGTATCGACATCACAGAGCGCAAAGAGGCCGAGCAACGACTGAGCGATTCCCTCCACGAAAAGGAAGTGTTGCTGCAGGAAGTGCACCACCGCGTGAAGAACAACATGCAAGTGATCAGCAGCCTGTTCAACTTGGCGGCCTCCCAGCAGACGAATCCCGTGCTGGCGGCGATGCTCAAGGAGAATCAGAACCGGGTGCAATCCATGGCTTTGGTGCATGAGAAGTTCTATCGCAAAGCAGACTTGGCCCGGGTGGATTTCCAAGATTACCTGAACGATCTGGTGACCCATCTGTTCCGCTCTTACGGGGTACAAGGCCGGGTGCGATACATTTTGCAAACGGAGCCGATGAAGCTTACCGTGGACAGTGCCATTCCCTGCGGTTTGATCGCGAACGAGCTGTTAAGCAACGCGCTAAAGCATGCGTTTCCCAATGGCCGGGAGGGCACCGTGACCGTGCAGCTAAAACAGGAACCGAACGGGGTCTGTCACCTGTCCATCAGTGATGATGGGGCCGGATTGCCCTCAGAATTTGACACCAAACGCGGCAATACGCTGGGGCTGCAATTGGTAAGGACGCTGACTGATCAACTGGGCGGGCAGATCGAGGTGCTCCGCAAACCCAGCACCAAGTTTAGTTTAACCTTTCCGCCCGCGGCGGAAAAAAACAATCACATCGTATGAAAGATTCCCCCTCCATCCTGGTCGTCGAAGACGAGGGCATCGTGGCCCGTGATCTGAGCCAGCGCCTGACCCATCTGGGTTATCGCGTACCAGCCATTTCGATGTCTGGCGAAGATGCGCTGAAACAGGCGGCAACTTTGCGGCCTGATCTCGTGCTGATGGATATCAACCTGCGTGGCGGTATCGATGGCGTGGAGACAGCCTCACGCCTGCGTCAAAAGCACAACCTGCCGGTGATCTATCTGACGGCTTACTCGGACTCGTCCACGCTGGACCGTGCCAAGCACACCGAGCCTTATGGTTTTCTGCTCAAGCCGTTCGTGGAGCCGGAACTACATGCGGCCATCGAGGTGGCGCTCTTCAAGCATGGCCGGGAATTGGAGAACGAAGCCCGCTCGCCCCGTAGCAATGTGACGGTGAACGCCGCTCCTGATGGCGTCCTGCTGCTGGATATGGACGGCACCATTTGCGAGATGAATCCCGCGGCCGAGAGCATGCTGGGATATCAGACAAAGGATCTGCTCGGTAAAAGTTTCGTCGAAAAAGTCATCTCCTTTGAGTGGTATGGCTGGTTCAACCAGGAACTGGAAGAATTCCGGGCGGGGCGCAAGACGCAGGGCGATCTCTGGATGGAGATCCATGCATTGCGCCATGATGCCACCACATTTCCTGCAGAGACGACCATCAATGTGATCGAGGCCAAGGGCCAACGCTGGCTGGTGGTTTTCATGCGGGATATCTCCCGCCGTCGCCGGTTCGAGCAGGAGGTGGACAAGCTTATCCGCAGCTTGCAGTCCTCCCTCAGCAACATGCGGACTTTGCGCGGCATGATCACCATCTGCACGACGTGCAAGAAGATCCGTGATGACCGCGGGGATTGGAATTCGTTGGAGCGCTATCTGATGTCACGCACCCCGGCGACCTTCTCCCACAGCTATTGTCCAGATTGCCTCACCGATGTGCGGCGCAGTCTGGGGCTGTAAGCGGGTTTCGAGTTTTTGGTTTCTGGTTTCGAGTCGGAACCGGCGGCGCGCCATCCTTGACAAAAGGCCGGTTTCTGCGATTTTCCAGCCGTTGATGCGTTCTAACATCGCCCAGTACATTATGATCGCCGGGATCATGATTATTGCCTCCTCCTCGGGGCAAGGGTAAGCGCGCGCATCCATAACTAGCGATTTCACCCCAGCCCTGAGATTCCTCTCAGGGCTTTTTTGTTTTCCGAAATCTCCATGAAAACTCAAACAGCTCAAAATGTAACTCTCACTGACGTCATAGCCGCCCAAGCCCGGATCGGCGGGGCGATTGTGCGCACGCCTTGTGAGCGGTCCATGGGGCTGAGTGAGCTGACGGGCAGCGCGGTGTGGTGCAAAAGGGAATACCTCCAGCGCACGGGGAGTTTCAAGGAACGCGGGGCGCGGAGTGCCTTGAGTCTGTTGCCCCGGCACGAGGCGCGGCGGGGAGTCGTGGCGGCTTCCGCCGGGAACCACGCGCTGGGGCTGGCCTGGCACGGGCGACAGTTGGGCATCCCGGTGACCGTGGTGGTGCCGCGCAATGCCCCGCAAGTGAAGGTGACGCGTTGTCGCCAGTTGGGGGCGCATGTGGTGTTGCACGGGGATAGTTTTGATGAGACGCGGGCCTTTGCCTTCGCGCTGTCAGAGGAGTGGGGCCTCGCCTATGTGCCGCCGTATGATGACGTGCGGGTGATCGCGGGGCAGGGGACGTTGGCGTTGGAGTTGTTGGGGCAGGTGCCGGATTTCGATGCTGTAGTGGTGCCGGTAGGGGGAGGTGGTTTGTTGGCGGGTGTGGTGACGGTCTTGCGGGCGCTCAAACCAGAGGTGCAGGTCATCGGTGTGGAGCCTGAGAATGCAGCCTGTTTCTCGCAAGCTCTCTACCATGGTGGTCCAGTGCGAGTCCCCACCACTCCTAGTTTAGCCGACGGATTGGCGGTGGCGGAAGCGGGAAAGGTGACCTATGCGAATGCCGCACCCTGGGTGGATGACTTGGTGACGGTAAGCGAGGATGAGTTGGGTGAGGCGATCGCGACGCTCGCGGAAACGGAGGGTGCAGTGGTGGAAGGGGCTGGCGCAGCTCCGTTGGCGGCGTTGCTCAGCGGGAAGCTACCGTCATTGGTTGGAAAACGGGTGGTCTTGCCGCTGACCGGTGGAAATATCGATCCCCAAGTTCATGCGGTAGTGGTGGAGCGCTATCAAACTCCCGCTGGATTGGCCCAAGTATATGGCTGATTGACACTGGTAACCCCCCTGTAGCCAAAGCCTCATGTAATATGTTTTGACAATCCACGGCGCTTACGCAGAATCCCGTTCCCGTTGCGCGGGAAACCAGTCCGCGCCGCCGCCACGTAGGCATTCCCGGTAACCTTGGAAAATTGATCCAAGGTATTTATTTTCCGGGTAGCATCGTGGGTTTTTTGCTTTCGGCGGCAGGTGGGTGGTCCGGGTGACGGGTTGATGGCGCCTAATGAGTGCTATTAAGAAAACCTAAATCATACGCTGTAAGACGAAGTTTCTTGCGGATTGTGTGGTTGGGGCCTAACTAAATTCTGACGCACGAATAGTGCGTCTTATTTTGCGGCCTTTAAGTCATAAGAAGTTCAGTGGTTTTTGGGTTGGTTTGCAGTTGAGATTAACGAAAATGATGCTGCGGTCAGCGAAAAGCGCGGCTTAGGCTCAGAAAAGTTAAGCACCCAATGTCAGACATTTTTCCTAAATGGACCAATAAGCTGCCACTCTTGATTGTGGTGGGAGCATCCTTGGTCGGCACGGCGGTCACCGCTGGTGTGTGGTATTACTTCACACCGAAATACACGCGCGTCGGCTACCAGCCGAAGCAGCCGGTGGCTTTTTCACACAAGATTCACGCAGATCAATTGGGGCTGGACTGCCGCTACTGCCATAACGGCGTAGAGAAGTCCTGGTATTCCAATGTGCCGGCCGCCAGCACCTGTATGAACTGCCATAACCAAGTGCTGAAGGATGATCCTAAGCTGCAACTGGTTCGCGACAGTTTCAATGAAGACAAGCCGATCGAGTGGGTGCAGATCCATAAGGTGCCGGATTATGTTTTCTTCAACCACTCGGTGCACGTGAACCGCGGTGTCAGTTGCGTGGAGTGCCATGGTCAGGTGAACCAGATGGATGAGGTTTACCACTCCAAGTCTTTGAGCATGTCCTTCTGTCTGGACTGCCATCGCAACCCGGAGAAGGCGATCCGTCCGTTGGATAAGATCACCGATCTGGACTGGAAATGGAGCGAAGATCCGAAGGTGAATGCTGAGAAACAGAAGGCTTTCGGTCTGGAAATGGTCCACAAGATGAACGTGCAGTCGTCCCAAAGCTGCTCGACCTGCCATCGATGAAAACAATTCCCCCTACCCATACGGAGCCTAAGTCTGGCCAGCAATACTGGCGCAGTATGGACCAGTTGCAGGACACGCCGGAGTTCCGGCAGTGGCTCGAGCGCGAGTTTCCTGAAGGTGCCAGCGAGTTTGTGGACCCGGTTTCCCGCCGTAACTTCGTCAAGATCATGTCCGCCTCGTTCCTCTTGGCGGGTGTGGGGCTGACTGGTTGCCGTCGTCCGGAGGAGCACATCCTCCCGTTCTCCAAGATGCCGGAGGATTACGTTCATGGCGTGGCGCAGTTCTATGCTTCCGCGTATCCGACCCGTGGCACGGCCATCCCGCTGGTGGTTAAGGCGCATGAAGGTCGCCCGGTGAAGGTGGAGGGTAACAGTCAGATTCCTGGCAGCAAAGGCGGCACGGACCAGTTCGCGCAGGCTTCCCTGCTGAATCTGTATGATGTGGACCGCGCGCAACGCTTCACCAAGGATGGTGCCGGCGTGGATCGCAACGTGGCGCTCGATGCCCTGAACAAGTTGGGTGCTGATCTGGCCGCGACAAAGGGTGCCGGTCTGAGCTTCCTGTTGGAGCGCAGCAGCTCGCCTTCCCGCAGCCGTCTCATCAAGGCCATTTCCACGAAGTTGCCGCAGGCCAAGTGGTATATCTACGAGCCGGTTGATTTCGATATCCATCGCCAGGCGGCCTCTACGGTGTTCGGCAAGGCAGTCCGTCCCGACTACCAGTTGGGTGCCGCCAAGCGTATCCTCTCGCTGGATTGCGATTTCATCGGTAACGAGCAGGACGCCTACTCGTTGATCCATGGCTTTGCGAAGAACCGCAAGACCAAGACGGCACATGATGACATGAACCGTTTGTACGCGGTTGAGGCTCTGTATAGCCTCACGGGTGCGAACGCGGATCATCGTATGCGCACGGCAGCCAGCAACGTTCTGCCGATTGCGGCGAAGATCGCAGTCGCGATCCTTAGCCAGAAGTCGGGTTACAGCGCGGTGGTTCAGGCTTTGGAGCCGATCGCTTCGCAAGGCAAGGCTGATGACAAGTGGATCACTGAGTGCGCCAAGGATTTGGTGGCCGGTGGCAAGGAAAGCTTGGTTTTGGCCGGTTACCAGCAGCCGCTGGAAGTTCACCTCATGGCGCACGTGCTTAATGCGGCGCTCGGTGCGGTGGGTACGACGGTCAACTACCTCCCGGCCGTTGAGCCGGTGAAGGGAACCATTCAGGAGCTGGCCGCGTCCTTGAACGCGGGTGAAGTCTCCACGCTGGTCATCCTTGGCGGCAATCCAGTTTACAATGCGCCCGCCGATCTGGGTTGGGCAGCCGCGCAGGCCAAGGCGGGCACGGTGGTCCGCCTCGGCTACACGGAAGATGAATCTTTCGTGAAGAAGGGCTGGCACTTGCCGCTCGCGCATTATTTGGAGTCTTGTGGTGATGCCCGCACGTCGGATGGCACGTTGGTGCCCGTGCAGCCGCTCATCCAGCCGCTCTTCGGCGGTATCACGGAACTCGAAGTGCTCGCCCGCATCGGCGGCCTGGCAAAAACCAATCCTTACGAGATCGTCCGCGAGACCTTCTCTTCCCTTGATGGTGGTGATGAAAATGCTTGGCGCAAGTTCTTGCACGACGGTTACCTCGCGGGCAGTGCGGCCAAAGCGGTCACGGTCACGCTCAGCACTGGCATCGCGGCGGCGCTGAAGGGTGCGAAAGTGCTCCCGGCCCCGAGCCAGAACGCGCTCGAAGTGGTTTTCCATCGCAGCTACAGCCTGGATGACGGCCGGTTCGCGAATAACGGCTGGCTGCAAGAGACGCCGAACCCGATCACCAAGGTGACTTGGGACAACGTCATCATCGTGAGCCCGGACACGGCCAAGGCTTTGGGCGTGGGCCGCTTCAACGACAACAATGCGTTGGGCTTGGCCGGTTGGGTTGAGGGTAAAAAAGAGATTTCCCAGACGCCTTCGGCTTCGCACGGCAAGTTTGACAATCAAGTGGTCGAAGTGACGGTGAACGGCAAGACGGTGAAAGGTCCGATCTGGATCGTGCCGGGCATGGCGGACAACGTGGTCGCTTTGGAGCTCGGCTATGGCCGTCCTGATGCTGGCCGCATCGCCAAGTCGCAGCTGGTCAACGAGCAGATCGTTCCGGCCGGCTTCAATGCTTACGTCGCGCGCACTTCTTCGACGCTTTATATCGCTCCAGGAGCGAAGCTGACCGGCACGAGTGAGACTTATCCGGTGGCCGGCACCCAGGAACACGGCGTGATGGAAGGTCGCTCGATCATCCGTGAAGCGAATCTGGATCAGTATAAGAAGCAGCCTGATTTCGCCAAGTTGATGAACTTGCATCCGGCTCCGGTCACTCCGGCTTTGAAGGCCAAGGGTGTGAAGGAAGCGCCTTCGCTCTATCCGAATCCGCTGGATGAATGGAAGGACAAGGCCGTTCATCAGTGGGGTATGGCCATCGACCTCAGCGCGTGCGTGGGTTGCACCGCCTGTTTGGTCGCCTGCCAAAGCGAGAACAATGTTCCCATTGTCGGTAAGGACCAAGTGCGCCGTGGACGTGAAATGTCCTGGATACGCATGGACCGTTATTTCGCGGGAGATGTGTTGAACCCGCAGATCGCCTTCCAGCCGATGCTTTGCCAGCACTGCGAGGCGGCACCGTGCGAAAGCGTTTGCCCGGTGAATGCGACTGCCCACGACGAAGAAGGCCTGAACGTCATGGCCTACAACCGTTGCGTCGGCACGCGTTACTGCTCGAACAACTGCCCGTATAAGGTCCGCCGCTTCAACTATCTCGATTACAACAAGCGTCCGCTCAATGATCTGGTCGGACCGCACTACCGCACGCCGCTCACGGCCACGGTCAATGGCGAATGGGCCATGTCCCGTTGGTGGAAGAGCCCAGAGAAGGGCTGGCGTGAGGATGAGGAGTGGGAACTCCTCAAGCTGGCGAAGAATCCAGATGTCAGCGTGCGTATGCGCGGTGTGATGGAGAAGTGCTCTTTCTGCGTGCAGCGCATCGAGGGCGCGAAGATCGCCCAGAAGGTCAAGGCGCGTGACACGGACAACGTGGCCGTGCCCGATGGCACCATCAAGACCGCGTGCCAGCAGGCTTGCCCGGCGGATGCGATCGCGTTCGGTAACATCAAAGACCCGAACAGCGAAGTCTCCAAGTGGAAGGCCATGGACCGCGATTACTCGGTGCTGGACTTCCTGCTGACCAAGCCGCGCACGACGTATCTGGCGCGCATCCGCAACCAGAACAAGGCCATGCCTGATTATCAGGAGTATCCGGGAACGTCCCGTGAGTGGCTCGACAAGCATAACAGTTTTGAACACCACGGCCCGGCCGAACACGGTGCTCATGGTCACGACGACCACAGCGACAAAGCTGAAGGTTCCAAGAAAGGAACGCACTAATGTCAGAAGCAGCCGCGATTCCAGCTAATTTCAAGGTCCAGGCTCCCCCGGTGGAACTGGAGCGCGAAGTATTAGTCAACAAGCAACGCGACATCGGTTGGATCTCCGACCGCGTCGCCTCGGTCATCGAGGGCAAGACCCCTTGGTGGTGGTGGGCCATGATGATCCCCAGCTTGCTACTCTACGGGGCGATGGGAGCGATGATCGTTTATCAGATCTCCGTGGGCGTCGGTGTGTGGGGTAACAGCCATCCGGTCATGTGGGGTTGGGACATCATCAACTTCGTCTGGTGGATCGGTATCGGTCACGCTGGTACGCTTATTTCCGCGATTCTCTTCCTGTTGCGTCAGAAATGGCGTACTTCAATCAACCGTGCCTCTGAGGCGATGACCATCTTCGCCGTGATGTGCGCCGGTATCTATCCGGCCTTGCACGTCGGTCGTATCTGGTATGATTGGTACCTGTTCCCTATCCCGAACTCGAACGCCATCTGGCCGCAGTTCCGGTCGCCGTTGATGTGGGACGTGTTCGCCGTCTCCACTTACTTCACGGTGTCCGTGTTGTTCTGGTTCATGGGTTTGATTCCTGACCTCGCGGTCATGCGCGATCGGGCCAAGACCAAGTTGCGCAAGTTCGCCTATGGTATCTTCTCCTTCGGCTGGACCGGTTCCAACCGTCACTGGAGCAACTACGAGAAAGCCTACCTCTTGCTGGCCGGTCTTTCGACGCCGCTGGTGCTTTCCGTGCACTCCATCGTGTCCTTGGACTTCGCCGTTTCGCAGCTTCCGGGCTGGCACACGACCATCTTCCCCCCGTACTTCGTGGCGGGTGCCGTGTTCTCCGGTTTCGGCATGGTGCTGACGTTGCTCATCCCGCTCCGCACACTGTGCAAGCTGGAAGACATCATCACGATGCGTCACAACGACCAGATGTGCAAAGTGGTGCTCGCGACCGGTTCCATCGTCGGTTACGCCTACATCAT
>CAZRGY010000083.1:0-11241 GCA_964599715.1 uncultured Verrucomicrobiota bacterium
AGGCCTGGGCTTTGCGATCCCGGTCAGCGCGGTGAAGTATTTCCTTAATCACCGCGATGCCTATGCTTATGACAGCGGCAACCCCAGCAATGCTTACCGTTACCTGGAACCGCCGAGCCGGATGAAAGAACCGTCGGCCAAGAAGTGAAAATCGAAACAAGCGGATTCACCGCTTGTGAGTTGGTGAAATTTTAGTTGTAGTGGATGTGCGGGCCGCTCCGGAGATGAACCGGGGCAGCCGGATAAAAAGGACAGGCCGTATCTATGATCAAAAAATACTTCGCGCTGCTCAGCCTGACGCTGTTGCTCGCCCTCAACGTCAAGGCCCAGACGCCGCCACCTGAAAAATTGCTGCCAGCGGATACGCTGCTGGTCGCCACCGTGCCAGATCTGGACAAGGCCCGGGCGGAGATCAAGTCCAACCCGGCCAGCCAGCTATACACTGATCCCGCGATGCAGCCTTTCATCAAAAAGCTGCTCGCCAAATGGAACAGCGAGATCGTGGCCCCGCTGGAACGCGAGATGGGCATCAAGTTCGAGGACTATCTCGCCCTCGCCAAAGGCCAATTGACGTTCGCCGTGGTGCGTGACGGTTGGGAGGGTGAAAAAGACAAGGAACCTGCCGTCCTGCTGCTCATCGACAGCAAGGACAAAGGCACCGAGCTGGAAAGCAAGCTGACCGAGCTCCGCAAACGCTGGACCGATACCGGAAAACAAGTGAAGACCGAGAAGATCCGCGACGTGGATTTCTACACGGTCATCCTGCCCGCGGGAGAGATGGACAAGATCTTCACCAACGCGTTCCCGTCCAAGAAAGAGCGCGACGAAGACGCTGATACGGAAACGAAGAAAGCTGACAAGCCTACGGAGATCACCATCGGCCGTTCGGGTTCGCTGTTCCTGATGGGCAACAGCAAGCGGGTGTTCGAGAAAGTATTGATCAAGCAGAGCGGTGGCAGCCTGCCTTCGCTGGATGAAGTGCCCAACTACCAGGGCGCCCATAACGCTCTCTTCCGCGATTCCATGTTCTACACCTGGATGAATTTCCAGAGCGTTTATGACATCATCAACAAGTCCATCGCGGCCGATCAGGCCCCGGTCGCCGCCGATGATCCGATGCCCATGCCCTCGGCGGACAAGATCATGGACGCTCTGGGCTTGCGCGGCCTGAAGACGCTGGCGATCAGCGGTCAATTGACAGGTGAAGGCTCCACGATGCAGTTCCACCTGGGAGTGCCGCAGGCCCAACGCAAGGGCATCTTCCAATTGCTGGTTCCAGAGACCAAGGATGCCGCTCCGCCCGCGTTCATCTCGGCGGAGGTCACGAAGTTCATGCGCTGGCGTTTGAGCGGCCAGAAGCTCTGGTCCACCATCGAGAGCACAGTGGCTTCCATCTCGCCGCAAATGGGTGGCCTGCTCCAGATGACCCTCGGAGCCGCCGGCAAGGACAAGGACCCGAACTTCGACCTGAAGAAGCAACTCATCGGCAACCTCGGTGATGACGTCATCTCCTATGAGAAAGCACCAACCGGTACCAGCATCGAGCAACTGTCCAACCCGCCGTCCGTCGTATTGGTGGGCTCGCCCAATGCCGAGCAACTGGCCGCCGCGATCCGGACGGGCAGCGGATTCCTCGTATCGCCCATGATGGGGGGTGCTGACAAGCCCACGGAGCGTGAGTTCCTCGGCAAGAAGATCTACATGCTGCCCATGCCCCCGACGGTCAGTGCGGATGGCACCAAACCGGTAGAACGCTCGCTGCACTATGTGGCCAGCGGCGGTTACGTAGCCTTCTCCTCGGAACCGGCCATGGTCGAAGAATTCGTCCGCAGCGCACAAGGTGGCGGCCGCCCCTTGAGCGAGACGCCTGGCCTGAGCGAAGCCGCCCAAAAGGTGGGCGGCATGTCCAACGGCTTGCTGATCTATGAAAACCAAGCCGCTACGGCGAAGGTGTTCATCAACGCCCTGCGCAAGAATCCGGAGATGTTCGATGTGCTCTTCTCCGGTGGCATGGTGAATGAAGAAGGCAAGAAACGCCGCGCCGAGTGGTTCGACTTCGCACTGCTGCCGGAATTCTCCGCCATCGAGAAATACTTCTATTTCTCGGTGGGCGGGTTCACGGCCAATGAACAAGGCATGACTTACAAGTTCTACGGTCCGACACCGCCGAAGGCCAAGTAAGCCGAAATATTAGTTCAAGCAAAAGGGCCGCCCACGGGCGGCCCTTTTTTATTTGGTATCGACCATCAATGGGTCACATCCATCAGAAGTGGATCTCGTGACCGGGAATACTGCACTTGGGCGCATCCTCCACCTTGCCGGTCGTGTAAGTGCCGCCCGCCGGGCAAGTGGGCAGTTTGTGATCTTTCAGATATTCGGTGATCGCTTTGATATCCACCTTGTCCTTGTCAGTTTTAAGATTTTCCAGCGCCCATTGCTGGCTGGCCCGGTCGATCATTTTCAGATTGGCTATACAGGCATTCTTCTGAGCAGTGCTGCGGGCCTTCACGAAGTTGGGGATCGCGATCGCTGCAAGCAAAGGCACCACGACGACAAATCCTGAAGTGAGCATCACCTTGGCCGGTTCCTGTGTCGTGTTCGCCGTGGACAGCCAACCGTAGTCCGTATGTGAGAGCACGTTGAAAGTCATATTGACCGAGTTCGGGTCCATGAACTTGCTCGTGAAAGCTTTCATGAAAGCATCCTGTCCGGTTGCAGCAGGATTGGATTTGGCAGACATCTCCATGGCAGCCAATTGGATCTCCACCCACGTGCGGCCAAACCGCTGGCTCATGTAGGTGAAGCCGTTGCCCTCCGTGGGGATGTCTTGGGACAACCGGGCAAATTCGGAAGTGGATTTCAAACCGGGCTTCTCCCCTTTCTTAACGGCCAGGGCTTCCCGGACCAAGGTATCCGTGGTGGAGATCATGAGGTAATCCCCGGCCTGCGCGATGGAAGGCCGCAAAGGAAATGGCAAAGGCAACATCATGGTCCGCATCTTCAGCCCAGCTTCATCCACCCGGACCAGTTGGTCACTGGGCGGCAGGTTGCGCTCGGCCAGGTTGAAGAGGGTCTGATCCTTCACACGGATCACGAACAATAGGCCCGGCTCTGGAATCTGCATCGGCTCACCCGCAGCAGAAGGAAACGGCAGCGGCATCTTACGGGCTTCATCCAGCGTGAGGATGAAACCAAACTCGCCCCCGGTGGAGGCCAGCAATTTATCCAGACTGACACCCAAGGTTTTCTCCGTCATCGCCCGCAGTTCTGTGAGCGCATCTTTCGCTTTGGGAACTCCCGTGGCGTCAAGCTCCTGCTCCAAGATCTGCCAGACTTGGGCGAGATCGAAGTCATTGAACATAGCCAGCGCCGTAGTGGCGGGCAACATATCCAAACCCTCAAGGGCATGAGGTTTGGCGCCTAATAAGGACCAGCCAAAGCCCTTGTTCTTGCCCGGATAGTGATGGACCAACATCTTGGCCCGGTACAGACCCTTGTCCCGCGCGATCCCGCTGATACCAACACCACTGACCTCCTCCAAACCCGAGTTGCGGACCAAGCGAGTGACGACATCAAAGCCGAGATTCACCGCTACGCGGTCCTCCTCTTTCAATTCCGGAGCGGCCAGAAAAAGCTGACGCCAGCTGGAGGCCTTGGCGGAAAGACCGTCCAGCCATTGCTCGGTGCCGAGATAGAGATAAAAATTACCGCCCGGATCGAGATGGGAAGTGACCTCGGCAAAACTGGTTTTCTCGGCGGAAGTAAAGGCCGGAGCAGCGGCGGAAGGCGCCGGTGCCGCTTCCGCCTTGGGCGCCGGTGGAGTTTCGGCAGGAGGTTGTTTGGGTGAGCACGCGGATAACGCCAGAACACCGGCTAGTGCGAAACCGGTCAGTATTTGTGATTTCTTCATGGATTCCTTGGTCATGAACTACCGGTTCTTTTTTAGAACCCGTAGCGCATGATGACAAGGATATCCAAGCTGGATACGGAAATATCCGCTTCAGCTCAAAACAGAATCACTCCTGCGGATAGACGATGATGCGGTCGTGGACGATGATGGCCAGATCGTTCTTGCCGTCACCGGTCAGATCGATGACCACCGCTTCACGGGGTTCAGGCTGAACACCCCGACGTCCGCGGAAACTGCGTTCTTCAAAGACCTGCCAGCGGTTGGCCGGAACCAACTTGTGCGGTTTCTCGTAGGTCACGATGTCGAGGTAGTTCTTGCCGGTCTCCAGAAAGACCAGGTCCTTGACCTTATCGTTATTGAGATCACCGGAAACGACATCCATGAGGTAACCGTCTTTGATGGGTGTCTCGTAGCTGTCCAGTTCGGTCAGTTCCCACACCAGGCCGGCGGGGTTCAGCCAGCCGATGGTATTGGCACCGATGAGAGTCAAGGTATTGGGGCTGGAGGAATTCATCGCCATGGCTTGCAGGCTGGAAAAATCCGTCACGGCCAAGGGCAGGTTCTTCACCGCCTGCCACACGCCGGATTCACCGCGCTCGCAAACGGTCAGGGCCTTGCGCTCGGCATCAATCAGGAACAAAGTCGCCGCTTTGCCTTTGCCCGCCGGCACGGCGGCGGCACCCGTGATACGGGAATTCGCAGCTGAGCCGTTGATCTGTTCCTTCACCTTGAGCCGCCAAACAGAATCCTTGTCGCTGCCCGCTTCCTTCTCCAGCACCACGGCGCGGAGGAAATTCTTTTGCGCGAGCAACAGCTCGGCCTTGCCATCCAGATCGGCATCCAGTGTGGCCATCCATGGTTGTTCCATGGTGCCGCCCGGAGGGGCAACATCGATCTCCTCGAACTTACCTCCAGCCTCCTGCCGCAAGATCTTCACCTTCTCATACGGAATGAGCAGCAGCAGATCGGTGAGGCCGTCCTGATCTACGTCATGCATCTCCATCACGGCGGGATTGGATTTGAAGGAATCAGACAGCTTCTGCACCACCGGCGCGCCTTTGACGGAGTGGAATTGCAGGCTGCGCTTGCCATCTTCATCCACGATGACGGCGAGTTGCGGCTTCTGGCCTTTGGCAATGGTCCCGGCGGTGAAAGCCAGTGGCCGGCCTTTGATGGGCAGGACCTCGGGGAATGCGAGCCGGCCTTTGCTGGAGAAACGTGTCACGCCGACCTGGCGTTCATCACTGCTGAGAAGGAAGACTTCCTTCTGGCCGTCGTCATCCCAATCAGCCGCGGCGAGTTCGGTGACACCGGCCAAGGAAGGGAATGTCTGCGGCGAACCGAGACCGCCTTTGGCCTGCGCGAGATACACCGTGATCTGGCCGCTGTTGGGCTCGGCCACGATAAGGTCGTCGCGCTTGTCCTTGTTCACATCGAGCCAGAGCACGCCGCGGCGGGATTTGTCCGTGCGGGTCAGCGGCAACACTTCCAGCTGACCAAGCTTGAGCTGCCCCAAGGTCGCTTCGGCATTCTTCTGGGTGAAGTTATAGATCTGTGAGCGGCCGGAAGCCTGGGAGATGGTCACGATCTCGGTGCGACCATCGCTATCCAGATCATCCGACCAATAGGAACGGATGGGCGGCTGCTCGAAATGGATCTCCGGTCCCAAGTTACCCTCGGCATCTTGCAACCGGAAACGGAAAGGATTCGAACTGTCCCAGTTCACGAGCAGGACGTCATCCCGGCCATCGCCATTGATATCCAGCACTTGCAGGGCTTTGACCGTACCGGTGAAGGGGATCTTCTCCGGTTCACCCAGCATACCGTCATTCTTCTGTTTGAGGACGTAGAGAAAGCTTTCGGAAAGCAGGATGAGATCGGTGCGTTTGTCGCCGTTGATATCGCCCTTGGTCAGGCCGTTCGGGGTCAACTGGCCGTCATCGATGGGCCAGCGTTTCGGGGCACTCCAGCCCGCCTTGCCTTCGTTGAAGATGGCCACCAGTTCCTTGGGCTCGCCGTAGTAGGCGATGTCCGGTTTCTTGTCGCCATTCAGATCCGTCACCACGATGCCCGAGATGCGTTTCTCGGACGCGATGGACTCCATCTTGAAGCGCGCATCAGCGGGCAGTTCGTTGATCTCTTTACGCTCGCCGATGATCTCCTTCTTCTGCTCGGGCGGTTTGCCGGTGCGGTTGAAGAGGATGTTGATGCGGGAGCGGGCGTTATTGACGACGACGAGGTCATTCAAACCGTCGCCGTCGATATCGGCCGCGTGGAGGAGATTGAACTGGTTATCCACCGGATAGATCTCCTTGCCCGAAAAGCCGAAGCTCTTCGCCGCCTCACCCGCCCCTGCGGAAGATGCCAGCGTTCCGGAAAGCACGCCGAGCCACGCGAATGCGCGCAGGCGTTGAAATACATTGGGGAGCGTCACTTGCGGAGAAGACTCGCGGCGAAACATGGCGGCAAGGTGCCACTGAATCGGGTCGTTGGCCAGCCCAAGATTTGCCGAAATGAAAAGACCAGCGCCGCTTACTTCACGTATGGGGCGTTCCCATCTTCCTTCACCGAGAAGGCCTCGGAGCCCACATCGCCGGACTTGCCACGCATAAGGATGTTGCCGCGTACCAAGATACCCTTGGAATGGCCCGTGACGGTAACGGAGTTGATCAGCGTCGGCTCCTTGCGGCGGTCGGCGATGGTGCTGTCAGAAAGGGTCACATTCCGGGAGCCGGCGATGTAGACACCGCGGTAGGAAGGCTCAAAGATGCGGCAGCTATTGATGCTCACGCTCTCGGAATCAATGACCTCGATGGCACCGCCTTCAGTATCAGAACCGGCGCGGATGTCCTCCATCTGGATGCCGTTCAGGGTGATGCCGTTGCAATTCCGGAGGGTGATCCCGCCGGTGATGTCGGCCGAATAATCCGGGTTTTGATCGATGACATGCGTGCTCACGGAGATGTTCCGGCATTCCTCGAAGAGCATCGCCTTGTCATGTCCTAAGAAAACATTGTTCCCGCTCAAGACCACACCGCGCGCCCGGACGAGATGGATGTTCACCCGTTGGCTACTGATCATGTTACCGGTGATGCTGATAACGCCGACTTTGTCCGGTGTGTCGGGATTGCCAATAAAGCGGATATTAGCCCCGCCGGGACTGGGTTTGGCCTGGATGGTGTTACTGGCGATGGTGCCTTCGCGCACACTGCCTTCGGTGGCATCGATGAGGATGTCCGCCGAGGTCTCGGCCTTCAGGTCGTAATTGTATTCGATGTCGTTGCCGGTGATGTGGAAGTTGCGGATCTCACTGGCGAGGATCTTGATGCCACCACCCTTGCAATAGCTGATGTGGCTGCCGTGGATGATGATCTGGTGCAGGTTCACGTGATCCATGAACACCCCTACCCCGCTAAGATTATAGATGTGGCAACTGTCGATAAGGACATTGCGATCGCGCTCCGTCAGGCGGATGCCGTGACGGGCATCGCGAATCAAGACGGCGCGGACGGTGGGTTGCATGACCTTGATGAATTCCAAGCCATCCGCCTCGGCGTGAGCACCGACGATCTCCAGACCATTCACCTGCGGCATGCGTTCTTTTTCCATGACGCCGGGTTTGAAGGATGCGGGATCGGCGGAGCCCAGATGCGTGCCGGTGAAGCGGAAGGCGGGGCCGGGACCGGCCATGGTCACGCGCCCTACTCCATCGAGGCCGGAGAGGCTGGTCACGCCGCGCTCGGCCAGCTTGATCTCGATGGTTTTGGTGAGGCGATAGTTGCCTTGGGGGAATTCGAGGAGGCCATCTTTTGCCTCATCCACCGCTTTCTGGATGGCGGCGGTATCATCCGTTCGGCCGTCGCCTTTGGCCCCGTAATCACGCACGGAGGCAGCCTCGACAAGGAGGGGAACCAAAACTGCAGCACAAATCAGCCAATGAGCTACCCGGTTCATGATCGATTCAGGAATGTGACAGTTGCTGGCTCAACCAGTTCAGACTGGCAGAGAGTATAGCCATACGGCACTGTCTGGAGCAACGCCGAATGCTGCCTGTGAATAAGTTTTAACATTTCGAGACGGCGACGGTCTGACTAAGGACGTGATGATGAATCTGATACGTTTTGCCAAGTGGCGGAAGATGCTCTGGCTGCTGGTGCTGGTGCCGCTCACGGCGTGCCAATCGCCGCGCGTCCAGACGCCTGTCTCGACGCCTCAGCCGTACATGCGCGTCACACGGGAGGCAAACGGAGCCGCCTCGCTGGATATCGTCATCCGGGAAATGCGGGCTCCGAGCAAAAAGGCGCCGGTGATCTATCTCGTAGGCGTTTCCCATATCGGCGAGGCGGCGTATTACGAAACGGTTCAGCAACGGCTGGAAGCGATGGAGTTGGTGATGTTCGAGGGGGTACGAGCGAGTGAGGAAAGAACCAAACCCAAGGCGCATGACCCGAACACGCCGCAACCACGCAAGATGCCCGAGCGAACTGCTGAGGGGTACTCGCTGCAAGCGGAGCTGGCGAAGTCACTGGGGCTGGCCTTCCAGCTCGATGTGATCGATTACGAGCGGCCGCATTTCCTGAACAGCGACATGACGATCGCGCAGATCTCTGAGTTGCTAAACCCCACTCCGCCTTCGGGTGCGAAAGGACGGATGGGGCCAGCGAATCCTGATGAGGATACCGGGGCCGCGCAGTTCAACAACTTGATGTCCGCCATGGATGGCTCGGGGTTTATGGGTGGCGTCATCCAGATGGGCGTGAAGTTTATCGGAGCGAATGCCAAGCTGCAAACGCTGGTGAAGCTTTCGTTCATCGAAGTGTTGGGCAGCCTGGAAGGCGATATCTCGCGACTGGAAATCCCGTCACCGGGGTTGAAGGAATTGCTGCGCGTGCTGATCGAGAAACGCAACCAGGTGGTGATGGATGACTTGCAAGCGACCCTGGCGGAGAAGACACCACCGAAGAGCATCGCCATCTTTTACGGCGCGGCGCACATGCCGGATATGGAGACACGCTTGCAGACGGAGTATGGGTATCGCCCGGCCAAGGACGAGTGGCTGAAAGCATTCGGTGTGGACCCGGTAAAGGCTGGCGTCACACCCGCAGAAATCCAGCTCATCAAGGGCGTGGTGGACTGGCAATTGCAGCAACTGAAGCAGTTGAAGCCGGCGGGGAAGTAGGTTGAGGGTGGGTTTGTGTTGAGGGTTGAGAGTGGGGACGGGGCGATGGGTGACGAGGCTGCCTGACGGATTGAAATCCGCAGGCGGTCATGAAATCATGCCAGCCATGGAGTATAACCAAGACAAAGTGGATGAAATGGTGCTGGCACTGCTCTACCTGACGCTGCACGATGGGCAACGGGCGTGGAAAGGACATGATTGGGAGGCGCTGGGCCGGTTGCATGAGAAGGGACTGATCTCGGACCCGGTGGGCAAGGCAAAGTCAGTCGTCCTGAGTGAGCGCGGCCTGAAATTGTGCGAGGAGCTTTTTCAAAAGCACTTCGGCGCTGCTGCAAAATGACTTCGTGTGGGGCTGACGTGATTACGGTTTCTCGGTCCACTACGTTATTGTTTTGATCTTCAGTTTTTCCAGGTCTGGCAGTGCGCCACCAAATGTCCATGGGCGGTTGAGCAATTCCTTGGCCCCAGATTCGTCTCCCGCCCTGAGCATGGAGCGCGCTACGAGTTCAACCGCGTGGGCCATGGCGTCCATTCCGCGGCTGTCGGGAAAACCGAGCATGGCTTCGAATTGAGACAGCGTATGGGTGAGACAGCGATCCGCTTCACTGCGCGCCCGGGCAGAATCACCAGTCGCGTAAGCGGATTGGGCAGATTCTTCCAGCTTCTGATTTAGCCGGTCGAGTTCGTTTTGAATTGCTGCGCCTCTGTTCATCGGGAATTGGGATGGGTATCAATATCAACGACCAGCATAGGTGGGCCGTTGGAGTTGGTGGCGGGGTGCATTGGTTTTCTGCGGCAGATATTTGAATCAGGAGGCCATAAAGGAGGGGTGGAGGCAATCACGTTGTGATTGGTTTTGCTTCAACTGAGACGCAGTGAATGTGGTGTGGATGATGCCGCACTTACAGTGCTTGGGGTGTCGAGGGGGCGGTTACCTGGGGCTTCGCCCGCCTCGATTTGTGCGATTACGGGGGAGGCAGTAGGCGTCACTTTGCATTGGGCTCTCGGGTGTCGCGGGCTTCGATCGCGGACGGCTGAGGACAGCCGTCCCTACCTGAGGCTTGGCTGGGTTAAGCGCTATGTTCGGTGTGGGAGAGTCTTTGGAATTGGCGATAGCCGAGCCACAACGTCAGGGGGCAGTAGACCAAGAGAGCGGCGGCACAGAGTGTATAAAAGAAGATGCGGTATTCGGGGGCCAAAAATGCATGTAAGGTGCTTGACGTATCGACGGTGGAGATCGCTTTAGCCGCTTCCTTGCGGGTGATTATCGTGAAGAGTGCCGTCGCCGAAAAATGCCACAGCATGCCAAGGGTAAAGATACTAAGTATCACCGCACCAAAGACGCTGCGGGCGAGCAGCCAGAAGTAAGGGACACTGCAAAGGCTGACGACCAAGATGCCGTTCATCAGCCAGAGTGCAGGGTCATAGCCAGAACGCCGCAGCTCCAACAGTGGCACCCAAGCCAGCGGCAGAAGACTGATGCAAATCAACCGCAGCGTGCTGAACCATGTCTGCGATGTGGTCGCGGGGTTAGGAGCAGGCAACACGGACTTGGTTGAAAAGATCAAGGCCGCGAGCATCGCCGAGCCAGCCCAAACAGAGAGAAGCACAAAAGGGATGCGCTCGCCGATCTCCTGCACGCGATCCGCCAGCAAGACAACACAGATCGTGATAAGCACTGTAATGACGACAGCCTTCATCGTGTTATGCAAAAACGCCTAATCCAATAAATTCAGCAGCGGCACAGATGGAGCGTGCGGTTAGGCGGCAGAATCGTGATAGCTCAAACTTTCTCTCTCCGGCGAAGCTCTCGAATCGCCTGAACATAACTAACCGCGACTACTACGACCACGAACAGAATAGTCCCAACTGGCAACAATGACATCACACCGAGCTCGCGAAAAATAAGGTCACGAACGCAAACTGCGACAATCGCTCCGCCAATAACGGTGAACGCAATCAGCGAGGCGAAGATCTCCCCGCGTGTCATCTGCTGCCATGTCTTCTTTGGACCTCCACCTGGCATAAAAGTGCGATGCGCCTAACAGATATTCGGCCAAAGTCTGATTTAACCTAGTATGGCTGGCGGTTGGGGCTGGGGTTTCACTTGTGAGTTGAATTTACGCCACTGGTCCCGGTTTGTCAGCGGAGA
>CAZRGY010000084.1:0-2304 GCA_964599715.1 uncultured Verrucomicrobiota bacterium
GGAGACGGATTTAGGGTTGGAGACGAAGGATGAGGATCCTTTGATTAAGGGTGTCTCTTGGGAAATTGGGTCAGGTGAGTTCTGGGTGGTCGGTGGCATGCATCGCAGCGGCAAAAGCACCTTGTTATCCACCTTGGGCATGTTGCAAAAGCCGCTAAGTGGAAAGATGGAACTCTTCGGTGTGAATCCATGGGGTGCGGATGGAGCAAACCTGATGAAGCAACGGTTGCGCGTGGGCATGGTGTTTGAGGCAGGTGCAAGGCTGCTGCACAAGCTTACGGTGTTGGAGAACATCGCCTTGCCCATCTGTTACCACCGGGATTGCCGGATAGATGAAGCACAGGAACGTATAAACGAGTTGCTGAAGTTTGTGGGCATAGAAGATATGACCAACGAATTGCCGGGCGAGTTGAGCCGGACTTACCGGCAGCGGGTCAATCTGGCACGCGCACTGTCATTGTCCCCGGAAGTATTATTACTGGATAATCCGCTGTCAGGTGTGGACTTGAGCGAGCAGCAATGGTGGCAGGATGTCGTCGCGAAACTTTGGCAGGGCCACCCAATTGCCGGAAGCAAGCCGATGACGATCGTGATCGTCACCAATCATTTGACTCCATGGGTGGAGCAGGGCCGGAACTTTGCCTTGCTGCATGGCAAGGCATGGCGGCAGATTGGGGGCATGGCGGAACTGGATGCATGTGATGAGCCGTGGCTGCGTGACGTGCTGGGTGAACGAAAGATGACCGGATAACGATATGGCGCTACAGGACTTAACTCCCCGTTTGCGAACCCGTTTGAGCAGGCTCGAATGGACAGTGGGGCTGTTTGTGGCGCTCGCCACACTGATTCTGCTCGTCGGTCTGGCTTATTATTTCCGCCACGCTGCGGAGAAGCGCGGCTGGTTCAAGACGCGAGTGACCTATTTCACTTTCGTCAGTTCGGCAGCCGGGTTGAAGGAGGGTGATCCGGTCAAGATGATGGGGTTCGACGTAGGTAAAATCACCCAGATCAAAGCGCAGCCGCCGGACGATTATTACTTCAATGTCTATGTGGAATTTGAAGTGATGGAGCCTCATTTCGGTTATTTGTGGACCACCGGTTCCGTGGCCAAAGTCTCGGCCGATGGTTTTTTGGGGAACCGCTTCATCGAAGTCACCAAGGGAAATGGCGGCAAGGCGACGTATCAGGAAAAGGCGGTCACGAACTGGTTTTTTGGAGAACGCGTCCACACGATGCCGACGGCGGTTTGGGATGAGAAAGCGGGTGAATACGTGGACCTCAAAAAGGATTCGAAGTATTGGCTGCGGGCGGAAGAGGCGCCGGCCATCAATGACCGTTTGGAGAAACTGGCCAAGCAAGTGGAAGAAGCATTGCCCAATATCCTGAATCTCACCAACCAGCTAGCCAGCACGATGAACAGTGCGAGTGCTGCTGTCTCGAACGCCAATCAGATCATCGTCGATGTCCGTCCGGTGGCCTCAAACATTGTGGTCATCACGGAGAATCTGAAAAATCCGAAAGGTTCCTTGGGTGAGTGGCTAATCCCAACGAATATCAATAGAGAGTTGGAACTGACCTTAACTTCGGTCAACAAGACTTTGACCAATGCGACCAACACCATGAAGCTATTGGACAAGACACTTGTTACAGCTGATGGAACGTTGCTTTCCGTCAAGCAGACGGTCACCAATGCAAACGATCATGTGGCGCTGCTGGTCTCAAACCTGAATGTCTCCTTGTCTAATCTGGCTGCGATGACGAGTAACCTGAACGCCCAGGTGCAGGCGAACACCAATATCCTTACGGAGATATCTTCTACCGTAACGAACGCAGACGTATTGCTGCAGGGCTTGCGTAAGCACTGGTTCCTGCGCGGGGCTTTCAAAGAGGAGGAGCAGAAGGATGAAGACCCCAAGAAGAAGGGGACGAGTAAATCTTCACGAGTTCCTTTGATGCCTAGTATGCGAGACCGGTGATTTACTTAGCCCAAACAGGCTTCTCTGTCTCAAATGTTACCCGTTGCCGGGTCAGTGGATGGATAAAGCTTAATCGCCATGCGTGCAGGCAGAGCGGGGCATCTTGCAAGCTGACTGTCTGGATATCGCCCAGCTGCTTCCCAGGGAGATAGGATTGATCACCGCAAATAGGGTATCCCAGTTCCCAGAGGTGGACGCGGATCTGATTCGTGCGACCGGTCAATGGCCGGGCTTCAAGAAGTGAGGTGCCGTCCGCCAACCGGTCCAAGACTTTGAACTCCGTGCGCGAGGGCAGTCCGTTGGCTTCGTCCACTTCCCGATTGCCGAT
>CAZRGY010000084.1:2314-8252 GCA_964599715.1 uncultured Verrucomicrobiota bacterium
GATCTCACCCGGCTCCGTGCTTATTGGAGCATCACAAAAGAAGGCATCTTCAAGGGGGTGACCTTGCACTTTGACGAGATAGACTTTCTCCACTTTCCCCTCGGCGAACTGGGGCTGAAGCTTGCCGGCAAAATGACGGGTGCGGGTGAAGACAACCAGTCCCGTAGTATTCGCATCCAGACGATGGGCGGAGCGGGGTTTTTGCGGATGATAAACCGTGTGCAGGATGGCGAGCAGGGTGTTGCGATTGAACCGGCCACTGGGATGCAGGGGCAGAGGCGCGGGTTTTTGGACCACGATGATAGCCTCGTCCTCATGCAAGATGCGGATGTCGGCATTCACATCAGGTTCCGTATTTGCGGGCAACAGATTCAAGTAACGTTCTCCGACACGCACAAGATGCTCGGCCGTCACCGGCAGCCGCAAATTATTCAAGATACGACCGTGTGATAACGAGTTGAGCCATTCCTCACGTGGAATGTGATGCAGAATGGTGCAAAGGAAATCCAAGACAGTGCGGCCGTCGCAATCAGGCGGCACGCTTACCGGGCGATAGTTGTCGTAGGCGATGCTGCCGGGCAGGGGAGAAGTGGCCTTACGGATGGCATCGTGACGACGCGCGATGTTCTCGGCCATCTGCTCCTCGCTGGTCTTGAAGCAGTAGGGGCAAGACTTTGACGGCACATAACGCGGATCTTCCTGGTCGGCTGCGGTCAGAGGAGTGAGGCACTTGAAGCATTGGGTGGATTCTGTTTCATGCAGACCCGGGTCCACGCCGACGCGTTGATCGAAAACAAAACATTCGCCCTCGTAGTGATCGCCTCCGCACTCCTCGAAGTATTTCAAGATGCCGCCATCAAGCTGATAAATCTTTGAAAAGCCCTCGCGCTCCATGAAGGGGCCGGCTTTCTCACAACGGATGCCCCCCGTGCAAAACATGACGATGGGTTGCTCCTTCATGCTGGCAGGAAGCTGACGCACAGCGTCGGGGAACTGGCGGAAATGATCGATGCCCATGGGCAGGGCATTGCGAAATGTGCCAAGCTTCACTTCATAGTCATTGCGTGTATCCAGCAGGGTGACTGGTCGGCCTTCATCCAGCCATTGCTTCAACTCCTTTGCTGCTAGCTTGGGGGAAGTGCGCTGGGCGGGATTGATGCCTTCGACACCGAAGGCGATGATCTCCTTCTTGATCCGCACGAGCATGCGCGAGAAAGGCTGGTGATCGCTCTCGCTGTATTTTGGAGTCAGCTTTTCCAAACCAGGAACGGAACGCAGTCCGTCCACAAGTTCATCGATATCTGCCCGTGCGCCGGCGACGAACATGTTGATGCCTTCCGTGCTGAGCAGGATGGTCCCTTTAAGCCCCTTGGCTTTACACTGGGCAACTAGCTTTTCGCGCAGCGATTTGAGATCGCTGAGTTCAGCAAACTGATATGTCGAAATATTCGTGATAACGGCCATTTTTCAGGGTGCCGATGATGGCGGTCATACACGGGTAGACAAGCCTGAATGAGTGAATGAGGCAACATAATCTCAGGTCCTCATGGACGTAATGATTAGTTGAACTATACTGTTTTCTGACAATGGGATTGGTGGAAGCGCATGGCAATTCGGCGAGCAAGCCCGGCAAGGAAAACCGGAGCCGAAGTTTTGTACTCGGACATATGGTCGGTTTGGTGCGGTCTTTTGTCCACGGCTTCGTACCTGCGGCTTGTGAGGAAGACCCGGAGGCATTACGTCGTGCGCGTCTGATAACCCGGTTCGCCTTTCTTGGTGTGGTCTCGGGTGCTTTGTATGCGGCGTTCTTCATGCTGGTGGAGCATTACTTCGGCGTGGCTATCATTGTCGGATGCACCATGGTTTTTGCCCTGGTCCCATATTTGTTGAAGCGGACGCAAAATCTGGATCTCGCCGGCAACATCTTATCAGGGATCATGGTCGCCGGGTTTACGGGATTGGGGGGAGTCGAAGGGGGCATGCACGGACATGCGCTGGCCTGGCTGGCCAGCATCCCGTTGTGTGCCCTGTTGCTGGTGGGTAAACAGGCGGCAAAAGTGTGGGTTATCGTCAGTTTCATGGCCAGTGCTGGTATGATTGCCATGGGGCTGTTGGATATCGCGCTTCCTAAGACGTATCCCCCGGAGTGGGATGGTTTGATCACGGCTTTTGGCTATCTGGGTTTGATTCCTTTCATGTTTCTGCTGGGGATGAGTTTTGAGACCAGCCGTGAGGCGGCCTTTAGCAAAATGCAGGAGGCTTTGAAGAAAGTGGAGGCTTCCAACAAGGAGTTGGTACGTCTGAATGAGGAAAAGAGCGAGTTCATGGGGATCGCCGCGCATGACTTGAAGAATCCGCTCACGGTCATCATCGGAAACGCAGAGATGATCGGGCGGGCTCGTAATCCCGGCATGGTGGCGCAGTTGGTGGATAATATCCGCATTTCCGGCACCCGGATGTATGATTTGATCAAGAACCTGCTGGATGCCAACGCCATCGAAGAAGGCAAGTTCCGGCTTAAGTTCGAGCGGCATGACTTATGTGCGATGGTGGCGCAGTCACTGGAGGACAATTATTTCTCCGCCAATCGAAAAGGGATACAGATACAGGTCACCAAGCCGGAGCGGCTATGGGTCAGGGCAGATGCTGATGCCATGCTGCAGATACTGGACAACTTGATCTCTAACGCCGTGAAGTATTCTGTGCCAAACACCTTGGTTGAGGTGCGGGTAGGGATGAATGGCAAAGGTGCCATGGTGGCGGTAAAGGATGAAGGGCCGGGATTGAGCGAAGAAGATCAGGCCAAGCTCTTCCAGAAATTCAGTCGATTGACTCCGAAGCCTACCGATGGAGAGTCATCCAATGGCCTGGGACTTTCCATTGTCAAAAAACTGACCGAGGCAATGGATGGCACGGTGGAGTGCCGTAGTGTTTTGGGGGAAGGGACGACCTTCACCGTGAAATTGCCGGCTTGGGCGGAGGAACCGGCAGAGCCCGTGAAGGATATGTCCAAGGTAGGCTAAATAGCTGGATCGATTTTGGGAGGCAGGCAAAAGGCCGTTCATGCATCAACGCTGAGGGGGTAACGTGGTTTTGGATTTGGGCTGTATTGATGTATGTTACCCTATGAATGCCGTGCATTTGGTGACGTTTCACGATTTGAAACCAGCCTTGCAGTTGCGAGACCGTCTGGTTTCCTCCGGGGTCATGACCCAAATCAACGATGAATCAGTGACGGAAAAATACTGGTTCATGTCGGAACCACTGGCTGCCATCCATCTGGAAGTGGACGAAACGGATTATGGCAAAGCGGTGGACCATCTCAAGGAACTCAAAGAGAGAGGAGAAAGACTTAGTGGAATGGTGCAGTGCCCTGAGTGTGATTCTGCTCGTGTCGAATTTCCTCAGTTTTCGCGCAAGTTTTTCACACCTCGCCTAGGTAGTGTTTTATTGGCGTTGAAGTTACTGCCGCGGTCTTTCTATTGCTTGGATTGCCATTATACATGGCCGGAGTCGGAAGAGATCGAGCCCAAGCGGGACCTGCTGGGCTGGCCATGTAATTCCAAGCTATGGCATGGTGGAGACATTCTACGCAAGTGATTGCAGACGCTTATTGGGTGGGAGATTTCGTGTAAGAGCTTGATGGGAGCCAACATCGCGAGATTTGGCAGGGAATATTTTTTTGCGAAAGTTATTGCTATTCAGGTCAAAAAGTTCACGGTGGCATTCGTCTGATAGATCAGCTGGTTACTTTCAAGGCATGGAAATCCTCAGGTGAACTCGGTTCGGTGATGATTTGAAACCCGGTGGTCGGGAACAGTCTGCAGAAAGGTAAGGTTAGTCTAGGACAGTAATCATCACATGAGTACCAAGTTGTTCGTTGGGAATCTTTCCTTCAACACCACAGAAAACGACCTGCAAGACGCTTTCGCAGCACACGGCACGGTCATCGAAGCGAACCTGATGACGGACCGCATGACGGGTCGTCCTCGTGGATTCGGATTTGTCACGATGGGCTCCCCTGAAGAGGCGGAGAAGGCCATCGAAGCTTTGAACGGCGCACCTTTGGATGGTCGCAACCTCACGGTTAACGTTGCCCGTCCGCGTGAAGAGCGTCCTCCGGGCGGCGGCGGCGGTGGTCGTCGTGGCTTTGGTGGTGGCGGCGGCGGCGGCGGATACGGTGGCGGCGGCGGTGATCGCCGTGGCGGTGGCCGTGACCGTTACTAGGTCTTAAGCTTTATTCGGTAATTTCAAGCGGGGTTCGGGTTGAACCGGACTCCGCTCTTTCTTTTTCAGCTACGCTTGTGCGGTGGTCTGTGGGCGTGGCGGTTGAGCCTCAGACCAGATCGATGGAACGGAATATATGAAGGATCAAGACAAAGAACGGCATATAGAAGTGGAAGGCCGCATCACGACGGTGCTGGCCGGGACCATGTTCAAGGTGGAACTGGAAAACAAGCACATGGTGCTCGCGACGATTTGCGGCAAGATGCGCAAGCGCTGGGTGCGACTGACGGTAGGCGACCGGGTGAAGATGGAGATCTCGCCTTACGATCTGACCAAGGGGCGTATCACTTGGCGTTTACGGTAATAGGGTGGCTGCGGCTAACACTATCGCCATTATCATTTTTCAGGTTTCCAAGGCATGTCATGTGTCTTGGAATTTTTCTTTTTGAGGCATATCGTGTGCCTACAAATGCGCTGCCGATCTTTGTTGCTACTGTTTTTTTTGCTGCCTTTGACCGGGGTGGCGCAATCGGAGGTGCCGACATACCGGGATTTCGACCGACCGCCGCATAGCTACTGGCAGCGACCGCTCAAAGACCGGTTCACGCTCCTCAAACAGGATTTGGAGAGCGGGCGTTTGTCATTGGACCGCAGCAGTGAGAAAGCTTTTCTGCTCAGTTTGTTGCAAGCGTTGCAGGTTCCGGCGTCTTCACAGATGCTCCTTTTCTCCACGACGAGCTTGCAGCTTAGCCTGATCAATCCGGGCAATCCTCGCGCCCTCTACTTCAGTGATGACATGTATGTGGGCTATATTCCAGGGGGCAAAATCGAGATCATTTCTTTGGACCCGGAATTGGGTGGGATCTTTTACATCTTTAACATTCCGCGTGGAGATCAGCAGGTCAAGGTCGAGCGGGCCACTCGATGCATGAATTGCCATGTCGCGGATGAAACGCAGCATGTGCCCGGCTTGGTGATCAAATCGGTGGTGCCGGGTCCGAGTGGGGGGAGTTTGACGGCGTATCGCATCGGGCAATCCGGCCATCAGATTCCGTTGAGTGAACGTTTTGGTGGTTGGTATCTGACCGGAGCTGATCGATTCACGAACCATTGGGGAAACGTGATCGGAAAGCTTTCACCCCAAGGATTGAGCACGCAGAAGGTCACCGCCGGCACGCGTTTCAGTTATGAGAGATATCCAGTGGCATCCAGTGATATCCTGCCGCATTTACTGCACGAGCATCAGGCAGGCTTCGTGAACCGGGTTCTGGAGGCGGGTTATCGGGCCCGGACAATCTCGTTTTTGAACCAAGGTGGACAATTGAACGAGAAGCAGAAGTCAGAACTGGATGCCCAAGCTGAGGCCGTCGTGAAGTACCTGCTTTTCGCCGATGAAGCTCCTTTGCCTAAAGGGGGAATCATGGGGCTGCCGGAGTTCAAAAAGGATTTCACCGGACAAGCACGCAAGACGGTGCAGGGGGTGTCTCTCCGCGATTTCGAGCTGAAGACACGTCTTTTCAAGTATCGCTGTAGCTACATGATTTACAGTCCGGTTTTCCAGGGATTGTTGCCTGACATGAAGCAGCGAATCTATCAACGGCTAGACAAGGCTCTGGATACGCGCACGCCTGATAAAGATTACGCCTATCTGCCAGAGGCGGAGAAAAAGGTGATCCGGCAGGTGTTGCGGGAAACGCTGACCGATTTACCC
>CAZRGY010000084.1:8262-11184 GCA_964599715.1 uncultured Verrucomicrobiota bacterium
GGCAATAAAAACGCCCGGACGAATCAATCGTCCGGGCGTATGTAAGAAAACTTACGGTTTACTTCGCGCTATCCGTCTTCTCGCCCGCCTGGTTCCAACCGGAGATGCCAGCGGAGAGATGTTTGACGTTCTTATAGCCAAGCTTCTCGGCAGCGTTCGCAGCCTGTTTGTAGGCACTGCACTTCGGACCGCCGCAGTAGGCGACGATGAGCGCATTCTTGTCCTTGGGCAGGACGCTTGCGAGTTCCTTCTTCTTGGCACTGAAATCGATTGCACCAGGGATATGACCTTTCTTGTATGAATCAGATCCGTTCACATCGATCACGGTGACTTCTTTGGCAGCGATCTTGGATTTCAGTTCGGTGATGCTGATGTCCTGGAATTCTCCAGCATAAGCACTTACGGCGAATACCGCGGCGGCGGCGATGGCGAGGAGCTTCTTCATTGTTCGGTTCTTTTGGTTTTGTTTTGGTTCTAATTGCCGTTTTTGGGGCAATTCCGGGATTAAACAGTCATCTTTGTCCGGATGTGCTGTGCACGCCCGTCTTTAAGATGGGAATGACGTCTGTTTATTCCCTATGGATTTAGGTATTAGATAGCTCAGGTCCCAATTTTGTTCAAGCATCCTTATCACCCTTATTAAAAGCGCTTGGAGAACTTGCCCGGGCCTCGAGTCTGATCAGATTTTCACCTTGAATTCATCGGTTGGCTTGAGCGAGAGGCAAAATGCGGCCATGAGGTCGGGTATCTGTTGTAAGTCCTTGAGGTTCACCATCTCAACCGGGGAGTGCATGTAGCGGTTGGGCAAGCTGATCAGGGCGCTGGGGATACCGCCGCGAGTCCAGAAGATGACATCCGTGTCGGTGCCGCTGCTGGCGGAGACGGCCTCATGCTGTACTTTGATTTTCTTGGCTTTGGCGATTTTCTCGAGATGAGCCACCACTTCCGGATGGTTGGGGCCGCCATGGGTGATAGCCGGGCCTTTGCCGAGGGAGATATCGCCATGGGTGATCTGGCTGACGGTCGGGTAATCAGTGGCATGGGTCACATCCACCACCAAAGCGACATCCGGCTTGAGTGTGTAGGCGATCTGGCGGGCGCCGAGCAAGCCGATCTCTTCCATAATGTTGGAGACGGCGAGGACTTCACATTTCAACTTGTCCTTGGAGGCATGCAAGAGCCGCATGGTTTCGGCAACCGCGAAAGTGCCGATGCGATTGTCGAAAGCACGGGCGACGGCCAGGTTATTCCGAAGCAATTCAAACTCTTCGTTCAAAGTGATAGGGTCGCCCACTTGCACCAATTTCTCAGCGGCCTTCTTGCTGTCCACTCCGATATCGATGAAGAGGTCATCGATCTTGGGCACCTTACGTTCGCCATCTACCTTGGTCAGATGAGGGGCGACATTACCGACGACACCTTTCACGGGGCCTTTACGGGAATGGATGGTAAGGCGTTGTGCCTTGGTGATCGCCGGATCCACGCCCCCGATACGTCGTACGTAAATGAAGCCTTCCTTGCTGATGTAGTTCACCACGAGACCGATCTCATCTGCATGCGCTGCGAGCATCACACGCGGACCGCCGCCGCGATTCAATACGGCAACGCAATTGCCGTAAGCATCGGAAAATGTTTCATCGGCGAAATCCTTCACATAGTTCAACCAGACGCGCTGGCCCCGGGCTTCGTGACCTGAAGGGCTGGGCGTATTGACGAGAGTTTTGAGGAATTCCAATGAAGCGTCACGCATGCCGTAAGTCTGGGGAATCAGAGGGCAGGGAGGCAATGAAGAAAATCAGGCGCAAAGCGGAAAGGCGGCGTTTATGGTGCGCCAGCCGTATCCAGGCTTTCCCGCACCAGCCGGGCTAACTTGTGGGGTTGGTATGGTTTCTGGAGAAAGGCGATGTCGGGCCGCAAGGGCGTGTCCTTGGCAAACACATTGGCGCTGTAGCCGCTGGTATAGATCACCTTGAGCTTGGGTTCATCAGCCAAGATTTTTTCCGCCCGATCGTGGCCAGTCATCCCTTCGGGCATCATCATATCCGTCAATAGCAGGCGGATTTTGCTGCGGTGCTGCTTCCAGATCTCCAGCGCTGCCGGTCCGTGTTCTGCCTCCAACACGGTGTAACCGTAGTGTTCTAAAATACTGCGGACCAACTGCCGTACGGAGTGTTCGTCCTCAACCAACAGGATGGTTTCCGTGCCGCCAACGGCGGTGCGCTGGAGGAAGTCTGTATCATTTTTATGATCAGACTTTTTGCAGCTGGGCAGGTGGATCTCGAAATTTGTCCCTTCGTTCAAAACGCTTTTCACCCGGATCCATCCATGATGCTGTTGGACGATGCCGTAGACTGTAGCCAAACCTAAACCGGTTCCTGTCCCCACATCTTTGGTGGTAAAAAAAGGTTCAAAGATACGAGGCAGGTTTTCCACCGGAATGCCGCAGCCAGTATCGATGACATTGATGCGGATGTGTAAACCCTTTTTGGCGTCGGGGTTTTGCTTGAGGTAATCCTCATCCACTTCCACTGAGCTGGTGCGGATGGTCAACCGGCCACCCTTGGGCATCGCATCGCGTGAATTCACCGTGAGGTTCACCAAGACCTGCTCCAACATGCCGGCATCGGCGTTCACCAAAGGCATGGGGTCTTGCAAATCCAGTTCTAGCCGGATGTGTTCGCCCAAAAGCCGATGGAGCATGCGGGTGAGGTTCGAGACGACATCATTGATATCCAGATTCTTCAACTGCATCACCTGCTTGCGGCTGAAGGTGAGCAACTGCCGGGTCAATTTGGAGGCACGTTCGGCGGCTTGATCGATCTCCTTGGCGGTCTCAATCGTTTGGGCAGATAGATGCCGGTCAATCAACAGCATGGAGGCATGCCCTTGGATCACCGTGAGCAGGTTGTTGAAGTCGTGGGC
>CAZRGY010000085.1:0-11167 GCA_964599715.1 uncultured Verrucomicrobiota bacterium
TTCCACACTTAAAATCACTTTTTCCGATACAACACGCTGACCGGGTTTGGAACCTCGGCCGTATTGCCCGTCTCACTGAGTTTCCCGGTTTTGGTATCCACCTTGAAGACCACCAAGTTTCCTGAATTTTGGTTCGCTGCGATGAGCCACTTGCCATCCGGGCTGATGGCAAAATTCCGGGGAATTTTACCGCCCGTCGGGATGTGTTGCAACAGGCTCAACTGACCTGTCTTCCCATCCACCGCATACACCACAATAGTGTCATGACCGCGATTGGAGCCGTAAAGGAACTTGCCTGAAGGATGCATCTCCAGCTCCGCGGTGCTGAATCCCGGCAACACACTCGTTCCCTCCGGCAAAGTCGAGATCGTCTGGATCGCAGTCAGCCCGCCCCCTTTGGGATCCCGCTCATACGCCGCCACTGTGCAGGTCATCTCGGTGATGACGTATGCGAAATCTGATTTCGGATGTAACGCGAAATGCCGCGGTCCTGCACCCGGTGCCGTCTCTCCATAAGGTGGATCGGACGGGGTCAACTTGCCGCTGCCCGCGTTGAATTTATAGATCATCACCTTGTCCATGCCCAAGTCCGGCACATAGACATACCGGTTCGCTTCATCCAGATAGATGCCATGCGCATGCGGGCCTTTCTGCCGTTTTGGATTCGCCCCCGAACCTTGATGCTGCACAAAATCCGAAGCCTCTTTCACCCGGCCGTCACTCAGGATGGGAATCACCGTCACACTGCCGCCGCCGTAATTAGCCGCCAGCACGAAGCGCCCCGTCTTGTCCACCGTGAGATGGCACGTCCCGCTTCCACCAGCACTTGCATCATTCAAAAAAGTCAGCGCTCCGGAATCCGGACTGATACTAAAAGCGGAAACGCGCCCGGACGGGCCTACTTCATTCACCGCATAAAGGTATTTCGCACTCGGATGCAGCGCGAGAAAGGACGGATTCTCGGTCGTCGCCGACAACGATTTCGCTGTCAGCTTGCCCGTCTTACCATCCAACCGCAGGCGGTAAATGCCACGACTATCGCCCTTGGTGTAAGTCCCGACATACACATCATAATCAGCCGCCAGCACAGAACCTGCCAGCAACATCACCCCGAGCATCAATGTCATTTTCATCGTTTACCTTGCTTTCGGATTATTTTGCCGCCTAGTGAATCGTTCCCCTTACTCCCCGCCGCTCGTCGGCACGATCTTGTAAACCTTGCCCGTTGTCCCGGTCACGGCATTGCGACCACAGGCCATCACATAGATTTCTCCATCAGCGTCCTGCCCCATCGCCGTGATATATCCACCCACCTTGCCGCCATTGTTCGCTATTGTCATGGCTTCCAGCGCCCAAGGGCCATTTCCATTCGCGGGCCGTGTCGCCACCAGCACCACTCCATCCGCCACGCCCGGGTTCCTCGTCCAGTCGGCGAAAACATATTTGCCCACGAGTTCCGGCAAAGCTTTCCCGCGATACACATGGCCACCAGTCACGCTCGTGCCTTTGATGTCCGCCGGGCCAGGATTTCCCGCCCGGTTCTTATACGCCACGATGGGGTCGATGAATGCCCCGCCATCCTCCGCTTTCGCTGCTGGCGTCTCCGGCGGCTTGATCGGGTTCGCAGGATTGAATCCGATCATGCCTTCCCGCAGGTTCCATCCGTAGTTACCGCCTTTCACTATGATGTTGACCTCTTCAAACATCCCCTGCCCGACATCCGCCGCGAATAGCTCCCGCTTGCCCCCTTGGTCAAAGGAGATGCCCCACGGATTACGGATCCCATAAGCATAGATCTCAGGCTTGCCGCCCCCTTTGGCAAACGGATTGTCCTGCGGGATGCCATACGGCTTTTTTCCATCCACATCGATGCGTAAAATCTTTCCGAGAATATTGTTCTTATCCTGCCCGTTTCCTTTAGGCCCATGTCCGATACCCTTGTCATTGCCCGCGCCACCATCGCCTAAGCCGATGTAGAGATAGCCATCCGGACCGAACGCCAGCCGTCCTCCGTTGTGGTTGAACGATGGCTGGTCGATCTGCATGATGATGCGCTCCGACTCGGGCACTGCCTTGCGCGGGTTCTTCGCATCCACCACATACTCCGCGATATGACTGCAATGATCCCACTTCTCCGGGGTTTCCGCCCTCACCGGTCCGCTGTAATAGACGTAGAATTTCCGGTTCTCCTTGAACTTGGGATGGAACGCCAATCCAAGAAAACCACGCTCATCAAATCCCTGCCGCAGCGCGGTCATCTTCGGACGTAGATCTAGAAACAATTCCTCGGCCAGCTTGTCGTCCTTGCCCAGGATATGCGCGGTGCCGATCTGGTCCACTATCACACGGTTCCCTGAACCGTCAGGCACGGAAACCAGCACCATCGGTGACACCAATCCCTCTGCCATCAACTTGAGTGAAGCCGGCCCGGCTCCTTGCACTTGGATCGCCGCCACCAAGCACAACGCTGCCGCCAATCTGATAAAGGATTTCATGGGCACAAAATGTGCATCGCCTCTTTCCAAAAAGCGAGCCGAGAAATGCAGAGCAATTCGTGCACCAGATGCACCGATGAGAGCACGGAAAATTTTCTCACCTGCAGCATTGCACCCGCCCCCCTCATTTGGCACAACTGCGCCTCCTTTTCCGAAGCATGAAAAAAGAACCAAAGAAAAATACCGAGCTTCAGTTGTTGAATCTCCTGAAGCAGATTTTACCCAAAGCCACTGACGACGCCAAACTCGCCAGTAAGATTTACAGCGCCATCGAAAGCGAATTGAAAGCCAAGTCCCGCGCCAAGGCATTCGACACTTTCTGCACCCAAGTCGCCCTGACGGATCTCGATGCAACCAGCCTCGCCGAAGTAAAGGAACAACTCGCCGCCACATTTGGCGATGGTGATGTCACCATCAAACCCAACAAGGCGGAGCAAACCTTGTCCGTGGAAGTCGCCCTGCCCGATGGCAGCCAGTTCACCAGCGAGATCAAGGTGAATCCAGACGCGAAGAAAGAAGTCAGTGATGAACAGGAAGTGAAACTTAAGTTCATCCCCTTCCCGGTCAGCCTGCCCGGCGACAAAGATCTCGTATGGATGATGGCCAAGCGTGAGAGCATGTCCCCTGACGAAGCCGCTATCGCACTCACCAAGCTCGAAGAAGATTTCTGGGCCACCAAGGCCGGTCAAAAACTACAGAAAGACCGCGTAGAGAAATGCTTCCCGGAATTCATCGCCCGCGTCCCCGGCGGTATGCTCACGGAAGTGGGCCTCAAGCGTCACTACAAGACACCTGAGGTCTTGAAAGTCCTGCGCAGCAATGGGCAAACAAAGTAAGCCACCTTCGTTTTATCACAGAACGGCCGATGAAAATATTGTTCCATCGGCCGTTTATATATTCAATCTCTCCAATAACCCGCCCTAAGACAATTGAGCCGGAGTTTAGAAATCGGGACTCCCCCTATTCCTTCGCCATTCGGATTAGGTCATTCGTCATTGCGAAGCTTACGCTTCCTTGGCCTTCACTTTGTGGCCCTTGATCTGCGTGCGCTTCAGTTTTGCCAGGATGCTGTTCGCATGCTCCGCTGAAACATCCACGAAGAGGTGCTTCTCACGGATATCCACCACGCCAATGACTTTCGCGGGCAGCCCCGTCTCCCCTTGGATCGCCTGCACCACATCCGCCTGAGTCACGCCCATCGCTTCACCGATGTTCATGTAGAGGCGTTTCTGGAAATCAGGTGTCTTACGGCTCGCCTTGGGTGAACGCACCGGCACAGGGTCTTCGATCAACTCACGTTTCTCCGGGATGCGGGTCATCGGCTTCACCTTCTGCGGTGCACCTGGTGGCACAAACGGCTTCGGCGCCGCCGGAGTTGCTGGCTTCTCGGGTGCCGGTGCCGCTTTCGGTTCCACCGGTTTGCTGACGACAGGCGCCTGCGCAGGTACAGGACTTGCCGGTGGTTGTGGCACTACAGGCTTGGGAGCTGCTGTACTGCGTGGAGCCGGCTCTGGACGCGGAGTAAGCGGCCTGGGGGCCACAGGACGCTCCATCGGCGCACGCGCTGGGCGGCTTTCATAGCGATCACCATATCCGGCCCGATCTTGCTGGCCATAGCGTGGCCGCTCTTCACGATAGCCACCACGCTCCTCGCGAAAACCACGACGATCATCACGCCCGCCACCGCGATCATATCCACCGCGTGGCTCTTCCCGCTCCACTTTGGGCGCCGGGTCATCGATACCACCTTGCAGATGGTGGATGAGAGCAGAAACGATGTCTGTAGAGGTGAAACCCTCCTCCAATAAACTTTCCACCAAGTGGTCTTGCTTCCGGTATTCACCGCTCGACAAAGTCGCCCGCAACTTGGCGAGGAACACATTTGCTTTGGCCTGTTCCACTTCACCCTCGGTCGGCACCCGCCCCCGTTGGATGCGCATCTTGGTATAGCGCTCGATGTGCTGGATCTGGAACAGTTCCCGCCCGGCGATGAAAGAAATGGCGCGGCCACTACGACCGGCCCGGCCAGTGCGTCCGATCCGGTGCACGTAATCTTCCACGTCATACGGCAGGTCGTAATTGAACACCACCTGCACATCATCCACATCGATGCCGCGCGCCGCCACATCCGTGGCCACCAGAAATTCCAGCCCCGACTTGCGGAACTTCTGCATCACGCGATCACGCTGGTTCTGGTTCATGTCCCCGTGCAGGCGATCCGCGGAATAACCCTGCGCGTTCAGATGATCTACCAGGTCATCCACCATGCGCTTGGTATTGCAGAAAATGATGCCCAGCTTGAGGTCATGGATATCGATGATGCGCGTTAGCAGCTCGATCTTGAAGCGACGGTCCACTTCGTAATAGACCTGCTCCACCGTCGGCACCGTCATCGCCTTCTGCTCGATTTTGACGCTCTGCGGTTCTTTGGCGAACTTGTTGATCAGTTCCTGAATCGGACGCGGCATCGTCGCCGAAAAGAACACCGTCTGTCGCTCGGCTGGCAACGTTTGCAGAATAAACTCGATGTCTTCCCGAAAACCCATGTCCAGCATCACATCCGCTTCGTCCAGGATGATCATCTTCAGCTTGTCCAACCGCAACGTCCCGCGACGCATATGGTCCATCAAGCGTCCCGGTGTGCCGATAACGATCTGTGCCCCTTGTTGCAAGCCGTAATACTGCCGCTCATAGGATTGCCCGCCGTAGATCGGCAAAGCCTGGATACCACGTTTGAAAATCGTCAGCTTATGAACTTCTTCAGACACCTGCACCGCCAGTTCGCGAGTCGGGCATAGTATCAGAATCTGCACACCGCGCACCTTCGGGTCCACCTTCTCAACGGCCGGGATGGCAAAAGCCGCCGTTTTGCCGGAACCTGTCTGCGACTGTCCAACGATGTCCTTGCCCTCGAGCAGCACCGGGATGGCGGCCGCCTGGATGGGGGATGCCTGCTCAAAGCCCAGTTTATCGATGGCTTTCTGTATCTCTGGGGACAGCCCCAACTCGGAAAATAACTTCGGTATCATGTAATCAAATATCTAAACGACCGATTCACTCTAGGCTACCCATTGGCGCTTAGGGAGATAATTCTGCTGCGGGTTCAGGGTATATTTCGTCTCGCAGCATGTCTTAACCGGGCCAGAACATGCTTTTTCCGCACTTTCACACCTGACAAAAGGCCGTCGTTCTTGGTTGCGACACCCCCTATCCTCCCATTACATAACTCCATGCCATTGTTCGACAGTTTGCGCCGGATGCTCTCCAACGAGGGCAAACGCACCGCACCTGCCGCCAAACTCCCCGCCTGTCGTGGCGCCCGCACGGTGGATTATATCGCCAAGACCGGTGAGTTCTCCATTGAAGCCCGCTACCTGCTCGACTTGATCTTGCTGGACGCCCTAGATGTCCAGGCCAGCGATGTGCATCTGGACCCGGCAGAAGACCACATGCTGGTCCGCTTCCGTATCGACGGCATGCTCCATGATGTGGTGAAACTCCCGGCCCACCTGAAAGGACCGTTGGCTAATCGTGTCAAGGTCATGGCTGACCTGAAGATCTACTAGCATCGCGTCCCGCAAGAAGGCAAGGCTCGGGCCGATGAATCCATGGGCGGTTTCGAGATGCGTGTCTCCCTCTCCCCGATGGTGGCCGGAGAAAAAGTTTCGATCCGTCTATTCCGTCCCGGTGAACAGCGCTTCAGCGTCCAGACGCTCGGCTTCGATGAGCACACCCTGCATCAGTGGGTGAATTTGATTTCCCAACCGCACGGTTTGATATTGCTCACCGGGCCTGTCGGCTCCGGCAAGACCACCACGCTCTACTCCACGCTCACGCACTTGGTGAACACCCAAGGCCAGCGCCTGAACATCACCACCGTGGAGGATCCGGTGGAAGCACTGCTTCCTCGGGTGAACCAGGCCACGGTCAATGTCGCGCAAGGTTTCACCTATCCCATCGCGCTCCGTTCCATCCTGCGCCATGATCCGCAAGTCATCATGATCGGCGAGATCAGGGATGAAGAGACGGCGAATATCGCCATCCGCGCCGGACTCTCCGGCCACTTAGTCTTGAGTACTGTGCACAGCGGAAATGCCGCCGGTGCCTTTGCGCGCATGGCGAATTTGAATGTGGATCCGCAACTGCTTGCCAGTGCCACGCTCGGGGTGATGAATCTGCGACTGGTGCGACAGAACTGCACCCAGTGCGCCATTCCTTACGAGCCCGGCGCGATGCACCTCGCCCGCCTGGAAGGCTTGGATCTGGACCGCGCGTTCTTCCGTAAAGGATCGGGTTGCCAGCATTGCGGTTTCACCGGTTTCCGCGGCCGCCTTCCCATAACAGAATTGCTCGTGACGAATCCTGAGATCGGCCAACTCGTGGCGGCTAATGCACCAAGCACTCAGATCCATGATTTGGCTGAACAACACGGCATGCGCTCGCTGGCCGTCAACTCCGTCCTGCGCGCGTTTGATGGCGAAACAACTCTCGAGGAAATCTCGGGTTTCCTGATCGCCTGACAAGCCCCTAGCTAACGCGCGAACAGCATGGCCATTAGCCTCTAAGCCAACAATGCCATCAGGCGGGTCATGCTTTCTTCTTAGGATTTACCGCTGATTGTTCAATCATCAACCTTGCGAAAATCCCGATTCATAGCGACAATAATAACAAGGTAATCCGTCTCAAGCTGCCATGAAATGTCTCGTTGTCGCAGATTTGCATTATGCACTGAAACAGTTGGACTGGGTCCAACTGGCTGCCGAGAAACTGGACTTGGTCGTGATTGCCGGCGACCTCTTGGACTTGGCCTCCATGGTGGACCGCGAGGCACAGACCGTGGTGGTCTTGAAGTATCTGGAACGCATTGCCCGCAAAGCCCCCCTGCTCGTCTCTTCTGGAAATCATGACGGTACCGAACGGAACGCGGCTGATGAAGCGATTGCCCGCTGGTTGGAAGAAGCTCGCGACGGTGGTGTATTGGTTGATGGCGATTCTTGGGAGCGTGACGGCACCCTCTTCACTATCTTTCCTTGGTGGGATGGTCCAGTCAGCCGTGAGGAAGTGGCTCAATTACTGGATAAGGAATCCAAAAAGACCTTCAAGAAATGGGTCTGGGTTTACCACGCCCCTCCGGATAATAGCCGCGTAAGTTGGACCGGTAAAAAACATGCGGGTGACACGTTTCTGGTAGATTGGATCCACCGATACAAACCGGCACTGGTATTGAGCGGTCACATCCATCAATCCCCCTTCCGCGAAAACGGCTCTTGGGTGGATCGCGTCGGCGAGACTTGGGTGTTTAACACCGGCCGCCAGATCGGACCGGAACCAGCCTTCATCATCCTCGATTTGGAAAACAATACGGCTGCTTGGACCTCATTGGCAGGACGGGAAATGATTGATCTGAACGATACCTCAGCCCAGCCTCAGGAAGCTTAATCTTCTGCTTGAGGCGCAGACTGCTTTTGCGGCCGCTGTTTTGGTTGATGGTGCAGCAGGCTCTCCAGCACTTCATCCACCATGCTTAAGTGGTCTTTTTGGTCGTCGAATTGGTGCTTTAAATCCACCAGGTAACGCGTCAATGAACTTAGGCGGCTGGCCAAAAGCTCGGCGACAATCAGCGTGACCTCAGGGTGTTGGTCAAAAAATTCCCGGGCATTCTCCGCGACCAGGAACTTGCTCTCGGTCAAACAGCGGACCGTGGCCATATGCGGCTGGTGCAGCAAGACGGACATCTCACCAAACATCGCACCCGGCATGGAAACCCGGCTGATCTGGACATCGCCCTTCACCACCTCCACTTTCCCCTCTACGAGAATATAGAGATTGCCCGAATTCTTGCCATCCACCAGCACATCATCACCTTTGGCATAGGTTCGGGAAGGGAGGAAATTACAAAGTTCAATGAGATGACTCATACGAGGCAATGAAGATGAGGCATCCGTCCTGCTTCGTCAAACTAAGGTATCAACTAAAATCACCCGCGGCCGACCCATCCTTTGCGGTAGAAATAAACGGCCAAGGCCGCCGTGATGCTCAGGCAGATGATCCAGAAACAGGCATAACTGTACTTCCACTTAAGTTCGGGGATGAACTCAAAGTTCATGCCATACACACCGGCCACAAAAGTGATGGGGATGAAGAAGCTCGCCATGATGGTCAGCACCTTCATCACCTCGTTCATCCGGTTGGAGATGGCGGACATATAGAGGTCATTCAGGCCGCTGGCGTTTTCCCGGCAGGTCTCCACGATATCCATCACCTGCACCGCATGATCATAGACATCGCGCATGTAAGCTTTCACCTGCGGAGCGACCTCCTCTGTCTCTTCACGATGCAACTCATTCATCACTTCGCGCATCGGCCAGATGACACGCCGCAGCGTAGAAAGCTCGCGCTTTATCGCATGGATACGTCGCTGGACTGAAGGCGTGGGATGATCAGTCACCTCGTCTTCGAGGATCTCCAACATCTCGCCGTATTTCTCCAGGATGGGAAAACAATGGTCCACCACGGCATCCAGTAAGGCATACAGCAGATAGGAAGCGTCATTCTGATGGAAACGCGAGGTGGGTTTTTGGATGCGTTGCCGGATGGGGTCCCAGATGTCCCCTGCCTTTTCCTGAAAGGTGATGATGGCGCCCTTGAACAAAAAGAAACTGACTTGCTCGCTGGTCAATGAATCGTCCTGCAGCATCAGCATGCGGGCGACGATGAACAGGTTGTCTTCATAGGTCTCCAGCTTGGGACGTTGCGGTGTGCGCAACACATCTTCCGCTGCGAGGGTGTGAAAAGGATAGACGCTGCGGACCTGATTGACGATGTAGGGATGCAGCCCATGGACATTGAGCCAGCGGACAGCCACCCACTCCGGTCGCGGCTCTTTGAGAAAAGCGTTCAGGTCAGTCACTACTCTTGCCTCCACACGACCAGCGCCGTAATCAGTGCACTGGATCTGGATCAACCCCTCATCCGGGGGCTGGTCGAGTCCGGCCATGGATTCGATGCCCGGAGAAGAGCCGGGATTACTGGCGGTCTTTTCCCGATTGGGATGGAAACCGGGAAGGCTCAGGCTGGATCTCACTCTGCGCCCCAAGCTTCCAACCGCTCCAGTGACTTCATTGGCGGCGCTGACGGCTTTTTCAAGGGCGGCTTCGGCTGTATTCTTGATACCTTTCTTCATGGCTGGGTGGCTGCGGCCTAAGATGGCCGCGAAATCGCTTTCATGCGAGCGCAGAAATAAATCGCCACGCTTAGCTCTCAGCCTGACAAAAAAACGGGAATGAATTTCTTCATTCCCGTGCACTCAATTGGAAAGAGCAGATGCGCTCAGAAGCGCCAGACCAGATCCACTGTTACCCGGTCTTTGAAGATGTCGTTGCTGGGTGCCCAACCACGCTCATAGGCAAAGCCCAAGTCCACATTTTCCAATACCCTTGAGCGAAACCCGATGCCCCACGCCGCCTGAGTGCGTCCGCCAGCATTCGTGCTGCCGAAGTTGATCAAGTCAAACCCTTCGCTGGTGAATGGCAGCTGATTGCCTTCCGTAAGCGTTGTCACCGCATTCACGGTAGTGAACGGGATGAACCATTTGCAGACGAAGTAATCGGCCATCAGGCTGTAACGCATGTTCGCCGTTTCCTTGTCCATATCGATAGGGATTCGTGCCCCCAAGTTGCCCGTCAGGTGAAACTTGTCCCACCCTTTGATAGCGGAGACGAAAACGTTGAACTCACCCGAAGCGTTCCCTTGAAACACTTTCTGGTTACCCGATGGCAGCTCAAACGTGAGGCCGGGAGTGACCACGCACTGCTGCTCGTCATTCTTGTAAACGGCATACTTAAGACCGAAACCGATGTCCGCCCAACCGGATTGCGCTGGCCCTACCTTGGGGTTGAACTCGATATAGCCATCCTTCGTCGCGATGAGCGCCAGCCGGTCATTCAGGGCATAACGCAATTGGAGCGCATAGACCCGCACGTCCACATCCGTGCCGAGGAATGTATTGTCCAGCCGGTGATACGCGAAAATCGGCCGCACCTCATTTTGGATCAGGGGTGATTCAAAGAAGATGGGGTTCGTTACCGGGGCGATAGCCTCTGAGGTCCAGTCCTCTGCCTGCGCGGCGGCTCCCAAGAGCAAACCAGTTGCGGCAGCCATTAGTTTAAGCGATGTAGTTTTCATTTTTAAGCAAGATTTACTTATATCCATCCACACAAGCGAACTACCCATTAGTTGCGAGAAGCGAATCACCCATTACTCAACATGACTTGACTGCCTATGCGCCAAATCCGGTTAGGAAAAGAAGTTGAATAGATGTATTTTTGATGCATCTATTATTACGTATGAATGAGAGCCTATTAATCCGCATGGGTGGTCGGTCAGCTTTGCTGAATTTGCTCCATCATTTCTATGCTGATGTCCGACAGCATCAGATGATTGGCCCCATTTTTACCGCCAAGATTTCCGACTGGCCCCAACACTTGGAAAAGATTGCGGATTTCTGGAGCACCATTGCGGGTGGACCGCCTGCTTACAGTGGACCAATGGTGGCAAAGCACATGCCTCTGGATTTACGCGAGGAACATTTCCAAGCTTGGCTTGGCCTGTGGGAGCATAACTGCAAGATTTGGCTTCCGGCTGATTGTGCCATGGAAATGATCCAGTTCGCC
>CAZRGY010000086.1:0-11147 GCA_964599715.1 uncultured Verrucomicrobiota bacterium
GCAGTTCATCGGCGGTGTGGCGGACCAGCCCTACACACCGTTCACCCCGGGCGGAGCGATGACGTTTCCGCAGTATGCGGTCTCACAAGGGGTCGCGGTGAATCCGCTGGCAGATGCGGATGGGGATGGGCAATCGAACTTTGCGGAGTGGGCCTTGGGCGGTACTGATCCGGGGGATGCGAATGAAGCGCCGGTGGTTATCCACTCCAGCTATGTGGAGGAAGGGCAGACTTGGCTGGTGCTGACGCATCTGCGGTTGAGCGGCGGGGTCACGAATGGGGGGATGTATGAGAACACGGGGGCGGATTATGAAGTGCGCGGGAGTGAGGATTTGATGGAGTGGGGAGTCATTCCAACAACGGCACCGGTACCAGCAGGCTTGCCGGCAGCACCGACGGGTTATGAATGGGCGAGTTTCCGGTTGGCCATTCCGGTGACGACGAATGGGCAAGGGTTCTTGCGGTTCCGTTTGTCGGGGGAATAACGCCCTTTGAGATTGGGCTGTGGCCGGAAAGTTGGAACGTTTTTAACCGTCACCACGTAACAAAGCAGTATTAGGAGGCTGATACCATGGATTCCAGCCACCATCTGCCAGCGGGTATCCGCTGCGCGAACGCAGAGACAGGGCAAATGCCGGGAAAGCAGGCGGTAAAAAATTTTGAAATATTTTTCCAGTATGACAGCGGATGTCATACTAGGAGTGATAGAACAGCGGGCAGATGGTTTCAGCCGTCACTACGCGAACAAGGGCAGGGGCGGGAGTGAGAAGGCGGATAATATTTGAAAATATTTTACCCCCTGTGCCTCTGGATGTCACTGGGGTTTGATCAAAGGGGAGGCAAATGAAGACGTTGAACAGAAAGAAAAGGCGGGAAGGGGGTAGGGATTTGCAGCAGTGCTCTTGGGGGATTGGATCCGTAATGGGCGGGCTTGACGATAGTTGCCGAGGGCCTAGTCTCGGCGTCTTAATCATGAAATTTGCCGCTACGCCTATAGCCGCTTTTTTGCTGGCGACCGCTGGTTTGACCCAAGCCGCCACGCCTTTCAACCCCGCCGGGCCGTTTCCCATGCTTTCACCGGCGGAGGTGGTCAAGACCATGCAGATGCCGGAGGGGTACCGCATGGAGTTGGTGGTGGGCGAGCCTCATATCAAGGAGCCGGTCGTGGCGGCTTTTGACGGCAATGGCCGGATGTTTGTGGCGGAGATGAGCACTTATATGCAGGACATCGATGCCACGGGTGAAGATAACCCGACGAGCCAGATATCGCTGCACTGGTCCAGCAAAGGGGATGGGAATTTTGACAAGCATTCGGTGTTCATCGACAAGCTCCTGCTGCCTCGCATGATCCTGCCCTTGGGTCGTGGTGAGTTACTGGTGAATGAGACGCATACGCAGGACATCTACCTGTATCGTGATACCAACGGTGATGGGGTGGCGGATGAGAAGAAGCTCTGGTATGCGGGCGGTCCGCGGGGCGGCAACATGGAGCATCAGCAGAGCGGTCTCATATGGGGGGTAGATAACTGGATGTACATGGCCGTGAACAATTGGCGGTTGCGTTGGCAAGGCTATGACAAACCACCGCTGAAGGAATCGACCCCCGGCAATGGTGGCCAATGGGGCATGACCCAGGATGACTACGGCAAGGCATGGAGTGTGAATGCCGGTGGCGAGCGCGGGCCGCTGAATTTCCAGACCCACTTTGTGTATGGTGGTTTCAATCTTAAGGACCAGTTTGAACCGGGTTTTACCGAGGTGTGGCCGTTGGTGGGGCTGGCGGATGTGCAGGGCGGAACGCATCGGTTTCGTCCGGAAGACAAAACGCTGAATCATTTCACGGCTACTTGCGGTCAGGTGATATTTCGTGGAGACCGTTTGCCGGCCGATCTACGTGGTGACCTGTTTTTTTCCGAGCCGGTGGGACGATTGATCCGGCGCGCGAAGATAGAGGTCAAAGAAGGGCTTACTTATCTGAGCAACCCCTATCCGAGATCGGAATTCATCCGCTCGAGTGACCCGAACTTTCGCGTAGTGAATGCGAACACGGCACCGGATGGCACGCTGTATCTGGTGGATATGTATCGTGGTATCATCCAGGAAGGCAATTGGACTAAGAAAGGCAGCTATCTCCGGGAGCAGATATTGGCCCATGAACTGGAAAAGAACATCGGGCATGGCCGGATCTGGCGCGTGGCGCACAAGGATTTCAAGCCCGGCCCACAGCCGCGGATGTATGATGAAAGTCCGGCGCAGTTGGTGGCACATCTCTCCCATCCGAATGGTTGGTGGCGTGATACGGCACAGATTCAACTTATCCTGCGGGGCGACAAGAGTGTGGTCCCGGCCTTGACGAGGCTTGCTCAAGGGAGCGCCAATCCCTTGGCTCGAATCCATGCCTTATGGACGTTGGAGGGATTGGACTCTTTGAGTCCTGAACTCGTGCGGGAGAAACTTAAGGACAACAACCCTGAGGTCCGTGCCGCCGCCATCCGGGCCAGCGAAACGCTTTACAAAGCGGGTGAGAAATCATTGGCACAGGACGTCACCGCCATGCTCAAGGACAAGGATGCCACGGTCGCGATCCAAACGTTGGGCACAGCGAAATTGCTGAATTACCCTGAGGCCAAGGCGATGATCCAGGCGAGTGCCTTGGGAACGAACTCGTCAGCCGGTCTGCGGGAGATCGCCATGCAGATGCTGGCACCGACCCGTTCATGGGGACGCGAGTTCACCGCGGAACAGAAGAAATTGTTGGAGCACGGTGATGATATCTTCAAAGAACTGTGTTTTGCCTGCCATAACCCTGATGGCAAAGGTACGCCGATCGAAGGCAAGCCCGGCCTGACTCTGGCTCCGCCATTGGCTGGCTCACGCACGGTCAACGGGCACAAGGATGGGCTCATCCTCGTAATGCTCAAAGGCTTGGCCGGTCCGATCAATGGCAAGGAGTATGAATCGCAAATGGTGCCGATGGAGAGCAATAACGACGAATGGATCGCGGCCATCGCTTCCTATGTGCGCAACAGTTTCGGCAACCGTTCAAGCACGGTGACACCCCAAGATGTGGCCCGTTTGCGTGCTGCTTCCAAACTGCGCACCGAGCCGTGGACGATAGAAGAGCTACGCTCAGTTCTGCCCCAAGCACCTCTTGCAGGACGTAACCAGTGGAAGCTGTCCGCCAGTCTCAATACTGAGCGACTGCAGAATGCGCTCGATGGTAATCCTTCGACGCGATGGGACACCAAAGCGTTCCAAAGACCCGGGATGTGGTTTGAGGTGGAGTTGCCCAAGGAAACGCCGATTGCCGGCTTGTTGTTGGATACCTCGGGCTCCGGAAATGATTACCCGCGCGGGTATGATGTGCAGTTATCAAACGATGGCAAAAATTGGGGGAATCCGATCGTTTCTGGTAAAGGGACTAATGCGGTGACTGAGATCCAGTTCCCGACGACCAAGACCCGTTTTATCCGCATCACCCAGACGGGTTCGGCAAAAGGCAACTACTGGAGCATCCACGAACTCGATATCTTGGAGCCGCCGAGCCAGAAGACGATCAAGGCTACAGAAGTCAAAAATAAAGTCAGCTTCGAGTGAGTGGTAGCGGGTGAGTTCTCGCCGTAATCTAGCTGAACAATACGGACACCGGTTTGCCACCATCAGTGATTGGGACTGGGCGGGTGCCGTCGTAAAGTTCCTTGCTAGGATTGATGCCTAGTGCGGCACAAATCGTCGCGTGATAATCCGGCATCGTCACCGGATTCGTCAGCACTTTCTTGGATAGTTCGTCAGACTCACCATATGCGCGGCCATGATTCAATCCGCCGCCAGCCATCACGAGGCTGAAGCACTTGGATTGATGCCCGCGTCCACCGCCCGAATCGAACTCCGGCGGGCGTCCGAATTCCGTGCCCACCACGACGAGCGTTTTATCCAGCAGCTTGCGCTGTTCCAAGTCCGTCACCAGCGTAGCCAGCGCGTGGTCCAGTTCCTGGATGAGCATGTATTGATTAAGCTGTCCGGCATTGTGTGTGTCCCAACCGGTGCCGTTGATGAAATTCAAATTGTGTGACACCTCGACGAAGCGCACTCCGGCCTCGACCAGTCGTCGTGCCAGCAAACAACGTTGACCGAACTCTCCGCCATACTTGTTCCGCAGATCAGCCTTCTCTTCTTTCAATTGGAACAGCCGCATGAAATCAGGCCCGCCCAACTTTAGGCTTTGCTCAATCACCTCGTTGTATTGCCGGGTTGCGGCATCATCAGGTGCGGAGCTGCGGACTTCTGCGAGCAATTGTTCCCGCCGGGCTTGCCGCACATTGTCCACGCCAGAATGCCGCACGAAACCGTTCGGGCCTGCTTCCGTATCGGTGAGATAGAGGTAACCGTACTTCGGTCCCAAGAATCCCGGATCACGAGAAGCGTTGGGATAACCAATCAGCACATACGCCGGAGTAGCAGGGGAAGTCTGCCCCAGTTCATGCGCCACGATGCTGCCGATACTCGGATAGCGGATAGTCTCGCTGAATGGCCGCGCCGTGTGTACAAAGTGTGTCGCCGTTGCATGTTCATCCACCGTGCTGTGCGTGCAGGTCCGCAGCAGGGTGAGGCGGTCCATGATCTTCGCCACGTTCGGCAGATGCTCCGTCACTTGCACCCCTGGCACCACGGTGGGGATGACATCGTAGTAAGTACCCGCCTGTTTCGTCTTCGGATTACCGCGTTTCTTGGGGTCGAACGTGTCCACCTGCGCCATGCCGCCACCGAGCCACATGAAGATGCAATGCTCTGCTTTGCCCTTCGGGAAATTTTTCACCGTAGAGGCCATCAATCCGGGCAACATGTTCATCGCCGCTGCCGCCGCAGCTGTGCGGCCGCCGAGAGCGAGGAATTGCCGGCGGGACAGGTTGTTGTTCATTCCGTGCATCATGGTTCTTAAGGAATATAGATCGTTTCTGGCGAATTCAGCAAGGCCCACAGAAAATCTTCCATGCGCATGCGCCAGTCAGCTTGCAGTCTTACCGTGGGGGCTGGGCCCTCGCGTGCTTCCACTTCTTCTACCTGACGAAGCACATTGGCCTGGGCTACGATGTGATTGGCCCAGCTGATGTAGGGTTTGGGTTCGCTGGCGATGCGCGGTGCGGTCAGTGACAAGACCCGCTGCGCATAGCCTGGCTTTAGTAAAGCCACAAACTTCGTGCGCTCATGTTCGTTCGGTTGGCGCCCCAGCACGCGCAGGTAAACTTCTTCCACGAGTTTTTCTACGGATTGCTTTTTCAGAGCCAGTTCCGTCATGCCGGAATCTTCGGAGAGACGGGTGAGCCAGAGGCTGGCCGTTCCGTTGGCCAACAGTGCGGGCTGCAATGGATTTGACTCTTTGTTCCTAACGGAGATGGGCTCCTGCCGGTTGCCTTCCCAGCCGAAAGCCGTCATCAGTTCCGTGATGACTTGGGCGCGTGGCAGGTTCAGGCTGGGGCGGTCGCGGTCATTCGCCGTATAGACGAACTGCCAGGCGCGCCGTGGTTCACCGAAATTCAGTGCCAGCTTCGGTGTGCGTCCGCTGTCCAAATCGATGCACAACAGCCCCGTATCGAAGTCCTTCCCATAGGCTGCGAAGAGCGCATCCACCAACTGCTCCGCGCTGAGCCGGCGTTTCAATGGTGCAGCATAGAGGCGGTTGGCATCTGCTTCCGTGTGCGCTTGGCGTTGATATGCCTGCGAGTTCAGGATGAGCCGGGCGAGATGCTTCAGATCGTAACCATGGCTCACGAATTCCGCCGTCAGCCACTTCAGCAATTCCGGATGGGTCGGCTTGGCGTTTTCCCAGTCGTGCAACGGTTCCACGATGCCGCGACCGAAGTAGGTGTACCATACCCGATTTACCAACACTTGTGCGAAGCGCTCATTCTGCGGGGTGGTGATCAATGCCGCCAGTCGTGAGCGGGAATCGGCATCCGCAGGGATGAAGCCTGACGGCAGATCCTCATCCATCAGGTTTTTCAATGTCCATTCCGGGGCCAGCATGTCGCCTGGCTTGAGTGAGATTTGGATGAGCGGTTTACGACCGGTGAACTTATCCAGCGACACCACGCTTGTCTTGGGCACCGAAACCGGTTTTTCAGCCAGCATCGCGGCGAGATGGAAGAGGTCCGCCTGTTTGCTGGTATGATAGGGTGCATCGTGACAACGGGCGCACTTCATCTCCGTGGCCAGCAGGGCGGAGCTGATGATGCCCGCCTTGGCGGCCATCGGTGCATCGTTCAATGCTGCGAGTTCAAATCCCGCTGGCCCGCCATTATACGCGCCACCTTCCATGCGGATCAGTTCGGTGACGAACATGTCCATCGGTTTGTTGTCGCGGAAGGATTCATAGATCCACCAACGGAAGGGGCCGGTGTTGTTCAGCGTGGCATTGACCAGATTCGGATTCTCCGCCAGCAAGTCCTGCCAGAAACCGACCCAGTGATCGGCCCAACGATTGTCAGCCAGTAACCGTTCGATCAATCGCGCACGCTTGTCTTTGCGCTTATCCGCCGTGAATGCGCGGATTTCGTCCGCTGTCGGGAACAGGCCGATGGTATCCAGCGTGGCTTTGCGGATGAATTCGAGATCGCTCGTCAATGGTGTGATGACGAGGTTTTCGACCGGCTGTTCCTCCGGCCACACGGCACCTTCTTTTACCCAGCGGCTGAGCACTTCGATTTCCGCTGTGGTCAGGCGGTCGCCTTTGGGTGGCATGATGTCATCCTCATCGGCTGGATGCAGGCGACGGATGATCTCACTTTGCTCCGGTTTGCCGGGCACGATACCCGGCTCTTCTGACTTGCCGCCTTTGAGCATCGCCATGCGCGAATCCAGCTTGAGACCGCCTTTGGGCTTGCCGCTATGGCAGGTCAGGCAATTCTTTTCGAGCAATGGCAACACATCGCGATGGAACTGCACCGTACCGTGCTGTGCCTTACCACTGGCCAACGAGCGCTCGATACGGGCATTGATGAATTCATCCACCGCATTGTTCGCCGGTTGAGCTGTCTTTGGTGGCTGAGGTGCTGGATGGGCTTGCACGTATTCGCGCGCCACTTCATGACGCATGGCCCAGTAATCCGCATGTTTCGCCCGGGTGGCCGCGCGTCGCTCGGATTCCAAGGCGTCATATGCTGCTTCCCGGCCCAGGCGATACTTGGCCCAGCCGGCATCCGTGAGTGGCGTATCCAGTTTGGGCGAGAGGATATGGAACTGGTTGGCACCCGCCTTGGAGACGGCCACCAGCGTCTCGCCCGGTTCCACGCGGATCAGGTCTTTGCCGCGCTTGCCGCCGAGCAATGTCTCGAATTGAAAGGTCTGTTTCTTGCCCGTTGCGGTGAATTCCACAAGCGTCTCGTAATCTCCGGGTCCGCGCTGCCGCGTGAACGTTCCGAGACTCAGGAAATTCGTCCGCACTGGGTCAGAACCATCCTCGATCGCCTTGGGGAAGGGGAGTTCTGCCGCCATCTTGCCATCGACCAGCAATCTGGCACCACTCCGTGCCCGCAGCAGCAGGTCATACTTGCCTGCCGGCAGCTTGAAGGTCGCCTGCGCTCGCACCAGTAATGGCCCGCTCCGATCTGTGCGCACGCCCGTGGAGGTGTATTGCCACGGCACATGAAAGAACACAAACGCTGGCTCCGTGTAAGTATCGGCCACTTCCGTGAGTTCATTCGTAGGCCACTTGCGGTTGTCTGGCACCCCGGCAGTGAGGACTTCCACTTGCAACAACTCGGCAGCACGGGCGGATACGCTGAAGTTCCCACTCAACGCGACCAGTAGGAAAACTCCAACTGCACGACGCAAACTCGCAATGGCATTCAATACCGGCATGTGACTGAAGCTAAGACTTCCCATAATTCTCGGTGACCACAACAGTGTAATTGCAGATTTCCATCCGTCACGACCGCAATGGTGGGAGCTTCTACTAACACTTTTGGGTAATGTCCGACGAAAGGTAGGGAATTGCTGACATGCTGATGGTAGCTTGGATCAGCATCCCAGGCCGGTTCAGCCTGCTGTAACTCGTTCTTTAATAGTGAGTTCTGTTTATTTTTGCTCTTCTAGCGTTTCCTTGGCTTTTTCCTCCAAGTAGCTTTTTGCCGTCATGCAGCGCCCGTAATACTTCTCGAAAGTTTGTAGAAATTCAGCGCCATCGCCCGGGAAGTCTTTGTATTTGATCTTCAGGCTGTGTTTCTTCGTCTCCTCCTCGTGCTTGTATTCGATCGTAAGCTGCTGACCACCCAATCCATCCTCCAACCGGCAGGCCGTGATCGTGGAGAGGTAGAGGGGCACGTCCCAGTCGGACATGTTCAGCTTCTCGTAGTCCAAGGTAGCGATGACCATCTTCTTGGAGGTGAACTGCACCTCGGGGAAGAACTTCACCACATGTCGGATCTCGGCTTCACCTTCCGGCTTGAAGCGCCAGGCCAGCGTCATCTGGTGAGCTTTCTGGAATTCGTCCTCAAACGCTTTCCACTGGGCGGCCTCCATCTCTGCTGCACCGATGATGGTGGCGAACCAGGTATCACTCGGGGCGGGCACAGGTTCATCGGCTTTCAACGCGGCCTTGATCTCATAACCCACGCTTTGCAGTCGGCTTTGCAAGGGAGGATGCGTGTCAAAAGGATGTGGCGTGCCGGCCTCGTCCAGTTCGCTGCTTTGCACACTTTCATTCATGAATTTGGGAAACCCGTGCTCGATCCGCTGGAAGACATCCATCTTCTCCATGCTTTCATCCGTCTCGAAGAGTTTGCTTTGCACTTTGAATCGGTATTTGCAGTAAGCGGCTATCTTCACTAATGAACGCGCGATGTCGCCGGGTGAGGTGAGCTCGGAGCCGATCCGGTCCGCCCGGAATTCCCGTTCCCGGCTCTGTTTGCTCAGCGCCATCTGGTACATGTTCCAAAAAAAGAACATGAAGTGGAACACCGGACGGGACAGGCCGCCTTGATAGAGCGCCTCCAGGTAGTGCCCATATTTGCCCAACAACGGGGAGATGCGTTTCGAGTAGATCGTATCCTCACCGCTGAAGTGGGCCAGCTCATGAGCCAGCACGGCATCCGCCTCGCTGCGGGTGAGGGTCTTGAGCAGTGACAGGCTGGCGAACAATGTCCTTCCATTGTAGATCTCGCCGCCGACCTTCACTTGATGCTCTGTGACGAAAAAGTTGTCATCAATGCCCACAAAGATCTGATCCGGTGGTGCGATGCTTAAACGGTTGGCCATGTCCGTCACGCGTTGCCAGAGCTCCGGTGCATCCGTTTTCTTCAGCAAGGTTCCTTCGAATTCCCAGAATTCCGGCAGCTTGCGGAAGATGGCTGTGACCAGCAGGCAGATCGCGCCGATGGCAAGAACGCCGATGATGATGATCAGTTTCGGGACATAGATGTTCATCCAGAAGGCGGTGACCCAATAGGAAAGGGCTACTGCGAGGATACCTTGCCCGATCACCTGGACCACGGCGAAACCTCGCAACACATTCCAGCCCACCCGCAGATTCCAATACAACGCGTTCTGGGAGTTTGCGGCGAATTTCAGTCCCGCTCCGATGGCTACCATGGCCCCTATGGCGGTGAGCAGGCAGGTCCAGGCGATCCGTTTCATCCAACGAAACACCGCATAGCTGTTCTCTGCTTCGGAGAAAGCGGACTGCAGTTCTTGCAGTTCGGGATCGCTTGAGGCCATGACTCTGGAGGCTTCAAATGTCTCGGCGAACTGGGTCGCCTTGGCTCGTTTCTCCGGGCTCAGCGTCGTATCCCCATCGACTTGTGCGCGGATGCTTTCACGGATTTGGGCGTCATAGTCCGCCTCAACATGATTGAAAAACCATAGCCCAAATCCGGGGATGAGAAAGGCGACCAGCACCGGTAGAAGATAAGACTTCAGAAAACCTGCCTGTGAAGAATCAGTTTTTGCGGCCATAATGTCTCCGTTTTTTTCGGGCTAAACGTCTCCCTGACGATATGTGAATTGCGGAGATATTATTTTTGCCTTCACCGGTCGGCAAGTGCGCATTTCAACCTTCTTATGCCCTATCCCTTGACAATGCGCGCGTCCTCCGTGAACCATCCTTTGAAGATTCCCGTTATGAAATACTTTGCCATCTCTCTGGTCGTGTGTCTTTTCGCCATTTCTATCCGTGCCGATGACACCGCCATCGCTCAGAAGCTCCAGGCCCTAGGCGGCAAGGTCACGCTCAAGGATGGCATCGCCACGCAGGTCACCTTCAATGATTGCTCCAAGCTGGCCGAACCGGAGTTCCGCGCCATCGGGCTGTTGAAGAAGCTCAAGAGCCTCACGCTCTATAATAAGTGCGGCGGTCTGAATGACAGCACTATCCAGCATATCGCCGGGCTTACGGAACTGGAGTTTCTGGGGACAGACCGTATCGATGTCACGGATGAGGGACTCAAGCATCTGGCCAATCTCAAGAACTTGCGCACGGCTTCTTTCTTCCACACGTCCTTTGGCAAGAAAGGCTTCACCGGCGTCGGCTTTGGCTATCTGAAAGATTGTCCTAAACTGGAACGTATGACCGTTGCTGGCATCTCTATGGGAGATGAAGGCTTTGCTGCCATCGCCACGATTACCCAGCTCAAGGATTTCTCTACCTGGCACACGTATCAGACAGAAGCCGGTAATGCTGAGATCGCCAAGCTCCCGAACTTGAAGACGCTCAAGGTCGGCCAACGTCTGCCACGTGCTGGGGCCAAAGCTCCCAGCTTGAGCGATGCCTCGCTACCCACGCTCGCCAAGATCAAATCTCTGGAGAACCTCAAGATCGGTGAAGCGCGGTTCACTGCGGATGCGATCCTGACGTTGAAGAGTTTGCCAAACCTGAAGCAGTTGACCATTTCTGGCGCGTTCATCTCCGATGATGACGTGGCAAAAGTCCGTAAAGAGCTGGCCGGCGTGAAGGTGGTTTTCGAGCCCTTGACTGAAGATCAACGCAAGAAGCTCGAGATGTATCTCAGAGAATGAGCGGAGCAAGGGGATCAGCTTAGACGGATCACGGCAAGCACTACGAGCAACAGCAGCCCGCTGAGTCCCAATAGCATCACCAGACAGCCTTTGTTTGCTTTCGCGGTGAACTTTTCGGGAGATTGCAGTCGCAGCGCATCC
>CAZRGY010000087.1:0-11124 GCA_964599715.1 uncultured Verrucomicrobiota bacterium
GGGATGTGCGGCCTTTTTTTGTTGGGATTAACCGCGGAATACGCTGAATACACGGAAAGGGGGAAGGGACACGAACTCTGACCAAAACGCCGGGGTGAAGTTTCACTGATTGGCACGAATTATGGGAATGGGAAAATCGAGGACGCCGATGAGAGCGAGAAAGATTACGAAAGAGATGGGGAAACAAAGAGCGTCCAACCGTCAGACAAGGAACGAGGCGGAGGGGTGAATTATTTGGAAACGGAGGTCGGTTTCAGCGGGTGGGCTTTTTTTTGGGCTGGCGCAGGCTGTCCAGGATGGTGCCTAGCTGGACGAGGTTTTCGATGGGGAGGGTACCAATTTTTTCCAGAGCTTGGCGGTAGGCAGGCAGGGCGCGTCCGCCGACGAGTAATTTGATCCCGGCGGGCAAGGACTCTCGTAATAGAGCAAGCTCGCCGACCAGACGGGGGTCGTCTTCCGGATACACGAGGCTCAAGGCTACGGCGCGGGCGCGGCGTTGGCGGGCAGCACCGGCAATCTCGGCGGCGGGCAGGCTGGCTCCGAGGTAGGTGACGTGCCAGCCCAAGTTGGCCGCGAGTGCTCCGACGAGCAGTGCCCCCAGTTCATGAACCTGTCCCGCTGGCGTGGTCACGACCAGAACTGGCGCATCATTCATCGGGCCGAAGGGCTTGGCAGAGTTACCCAGAAAGACCCGTAGTGCGGCGCTGGCGAAATGCTCATGGGCAGCCGTGAGGGTGCCTGCGCGCCACAATTCACCCAAGGAGTGGGCTAGTGGAGCGATCACGTGTTGCAACAAGCCCAGCGCGCCGAGTGTCACCGCACCGCGCTTAAGCGCGTCGTCCAGGGCATGGTCGTCGAAGGCCCGGATCGCGGCCAGGCATTCATCGATCAAGGAGGCGGAGGGCGGCACGGGAGCCGGCTTGGGACCTGGAGGAGCCGAGCGATGGGGCGAGGTGGCCACCAACTGGCCCAGCTTTTCGGTGGGCATCTGCGCGACCTGCCCAATGCTGAAACCTGCCCGGGTGACGTCGCGCAGCAGGTTGAGCCGTTCAAGCTCACGCGCGGAATAGAGGCGTCGTCGGGAGGCGGTCCGGGCCGGTTGGACGGCGCGGTAGCGCTGCTCCCAGATCCGAATGATATGGGTGCTTAACCCGGTCAGCCGGGCGGCCAATTGAATGGGGTAATGACCTTCGTTCATAAGCTATACAAAAATTACACAGTGGTGAGTGCTATACAAGTGGATACCTCAATAAATGCTAGAAAAGGATTAATAATTTACCGATTTCTCTGATTCATTTAAAACTTAGACAGAAATTTGACAAATTGAAAAACTAGACAAACTTTAGACATGTTCATCGGTCGAAGGTCGGCCGTTGAACTGATAAAAAACTGAAACCCGTTAAGAAAAGACAGAATCATGAAAGCAACACGTTTATTCGCTCTGGCAGCCCTGATAACCTCAACGCTGGCGCTGCCCGTGGCGCACGCGGGCGACAAGCCCGGTGATATAGTGGCGGTGGCTTCTGGTGCGGGGAGTTTCAAGACGCTGGTGACGGCGGTGAAAGCAGCCGGCCTGGTGGAAACCCTGCAAGGGAAGGGACCGTTCACGGTCTTCGCGCCAACCGATGAGGCTTTTGCCAAGCTGCCTGCGGGCACGGTGGAAAGCCTGCTCAAGCCGGAAAACAAGGAGAAGCTGGTGGCCATTCTGACCTATCACGTGGTGCCGGGTAAGGTGATGGCGGCGGAGGTGAAAACGATGAAGGCCAAGACGGTCAATGGTCAGGAACTGAGCATCACGGTGGAAGGTGGCACGGTGACGGTGGACGCCGCCAAAGTGGTGAAGACGGATGTGGCGGCGAGCAACGGTGTTATCCATGTGATCGACACGGTGGTGCTGCCTAAGTAAGTGGCGTGGTACAGGCGGAGAGCCGTGGGCTCTGTGTCTTGCCCTGCCAAAAATAATATTCAAATCGTGAGCAGTCTGCCGGAGATCAATTTGGAGTATCTGTTTTCGGATGACTAGATCGATATAACGATTGAAATTCAAAAGGCCGCACAGAGATGTGCGGCCTTTTTTGTTGGGATTAAGCCTCAGAAGACGCGGAATACACGGAAAGGGAAGGTAACACGTATCACACGGATTGGTGCGAATTGATGAGGAGAGATTGAATGGCTGTTTTGCAGTTTGAGCTACATTCGCGCCTTTGCTGGATTCATATCATTGACTCGCCATCCATGCCGCATGGCGGATCATAAGTGCCATGCCAGCCAATTAGTATGCGTTCAAATGAATCTGCATAATAACGTGCTCCATTTGGAATCTTAACCGTTCCTCCTGCGTAGGCGACAATCAAGACCTCAACTGCATGACGTTCTATAGCTTCACTCCAAGAATTACTGCTTGGCAGTAAATCAGGGTCGGTTGAGGTGAGCCATAGAGATTCTATCTGTTGATCGGCTTTGTCTAAGAGAGATGCCAATGCCGTGTGTCCCTTCTCTCTCGCTACATCTGCCGCTGTTTTACTTTCGCTAGATAGACTTCCAACGGCAGCACCTAGACGAATCAGTTGCCTGCAAGCAATCTCATGTCCAAAGTAAGCTGCTTGATGCAAAAAAGTCCACCCCGAGGATTGTTTCTGAAATCGACTGCACCGCTTTGCTAGCAGAGGAATTTCTTTCCACTCAGACAAAACGTAAACCCAATCACCACTTTTAGCCTTATCATAGGCATGAACGATGGACTTATTAAATTCACTCACATTTCTTCCTTTGAAGGATTGATGAATGGTGAAATTCAAGTTGCATGCTGCCTGACCTCGGCAACTACGGGTTGAGGATGATTACGAATTGTGCCGCGCTTTGACCCAGGCAGTGACGGATTCGACCATTTGGGCGGTGTGTTCGCCGGCGAAGACGTGGTTCGCGCCTTTGATCTGGAGCAGGCTGGCGGGTTGGTTCGCCTTGGCAAAGATGTCGAGGGAGTCTTGCGGGAAGACGACGTCGTCTTCGGTGCCATGGACGAGCAGCCAGGGGACTTTGATCAGCGGGGCAAGGTTCACTAGGGTGTCCAGCTTGCGCAGGTCGTCCATGTAGGCTTGGGAGAGGGGGCAGGCTTCGTCATCCCACATATTACCCTGACCGGGAGTGACCATACCGAATTCGCGTTCGGCAAAGGCCTTGGTAGTGACCATGCCAGCGAGGGAGACGAGGAACTTGATACGGTCGTCGCTGCTGGTGCGGATGACGCCGACGGCGCCGCCCATGCTGTGGCCGATGTAGCCTATATTCCAACCAGCGAGGGCATCGAGCACGGCGCCGAGATCGGCCACTTCCTTGGTGATATTCGAGTCGGTGAATTTGCCTTCCGAAGTGCCGTTGCCGGAGAAGGAGATGCGGAGGGCGTTGAGGCCGACTTTTTCCAAGCCTTCGGCCAAGGCGACTACAAACGGCCGGTCTTTATTGCCGGTGACACCGTGACCGAGCACCACGATGTTTTTTGAATCAGGTGCGCCTTGGTGAAGGGTGTAATCGATGCGTTCGCCTTGCTGGTTTCTGATTTCGCCTAACATAGTCATTTCATGAATGGCCGCAAACCCCGACACCTTGCCGGGGCTAAGAAGCACAGAAGACGCAAAAAGTTGAGCGCAGACTGGTGCCAGTAGCGGTTAAGTTGAACTGGCGATGTTGTAGCGGAGTCTGGGCAACAGGGGCAAACCTAAACGTGGTGGGTGCTTCGTGTTTTGACTTTGAGCGGTGGTTCCAGTAAGCCCTTGGGCTGTGACTCCACTGTCTGAATGGCTGAAAAATACGCGTCTGTGTGCGGGAGGGTTGTTCCTGCTCACCTTGCTGCTTTTTTATCCGGCGGTCGGATTCGATTTTCTTACTTATGATGACGGTCGGTATGTCACCCGGGAGGAACACGTCAAACAGGGGTTGAATGCGGAGACGATCGGCTGGGCTTTCACGGGGCCGCATCATTCGATGTGGCATCCGCTGACCTCTTTGAGCCATCTTCTGGATGTCCAACTCTTCGGGATGAATCCAGGCGCACACCACATGGTGAATGTGGTCATCCATGCGCTGAATGCGGTGGTGCTCTATTATCTTCTGATCCTGCTGTTCAAAACGCCGGTGAGGGCCTTGGTGGTGGCGGCGATCTTTGCGTGGCATCCCTTGCGGGTGGAATCTGTGGCGTGGGTTTCTGAGAGGAAGGATGTCCTGTGCACGTTGTTCTGGTTCCTGACGTTGCGTGCTTATACCCGATACATCCGACAACCGGGGAAGGGGCGTTATGCACTGCTGCTGGTGGTGTTCGCACTGGGGGTGATGACCAAGCCGATGATGGTCACTTTGCCCGCGGTGTTGCTGCTGTTGGATGGATGGCCGTTCAAGCGGCTGGGAATCAGTGATAATGAGGCAGGCGGACTGAGCTTTGATTGGGGAATTATCCGCCAACGTTTGGTGGAGAAGTTACCGCTGTTTGTCATGAGTCTGTTTCTGGCGGCCATCACATACAAGGCGCAACACGAGGGTGATGTGTTATCCATGATGGCCACGACGTCTCTGGCGGGGCGGGTGGGAAATGCCTTGGTCTCCTATATCCGGTATCTTGGCCTTTTGGTCTGGCCGATCGATCTTTCGATCTTGTATCCGCATCCCGGGCGTTGGCCGCTTTGGGCTGAGTTGGGGGCGCTGGCATCGCTGGCGGGTATCACGTTCCTGTCTTGGCGAGTGCGTCGAGCCCAGCCGTGGTGGTTGTTCGCGTGGGGCTGGTTTTTGGTCACGCTGTTGCCGGTTATCGGCTTGATCCAAGCCGGTGGGGCGGCACTGGCGAATCGTTATACGTACATCAGCACCCTCGGGCTTGTGCTGGCGGTGGTGTGGTCATTGGCGGAATGGGTGAGGGGTGCCGAAATCGAGAGGCGCAAACCTGCGTTGATCGCGGTTTTTGCCATGGTTTTGAGTTGTGTCGTGCTCACATGGACGGCCCTGCCGCATTGGCGCAATACGGAAACGCTCTTCCGGGAAGCCATCCGGGTCACGAAATCCAACGCGGTAGCGCATCTGGTGCTGGGTGAGGCCTTGCTGGATCAGGGGCGGGCAGATGAAGCACTGGCAGAATTTTCCAGAGGCATCCTGATCACTCCCAGTGATGCCAAGCTGCATCTGCTGGCTGGCCAAGCCTGCTTAGAACTTGGGTTGACGGAGCAGGCCGTGCAGGCGTTTCAGAACACGCAGAAGATGGACCCAAAACTGGATGAAGCGGAGTTTCAGCTGGCCCGGGCTTATCGCCGCTTGAACCGGGTGGAGGAAGCCAAGCAATTACTGGGCAGGTATCTGCAAAAACATCCAGAGAATGCCAGTGCCTGGAATAATCTGGGTGGTATCCAGGCGGACCAGCGCGATGGTGTGGGAGCGGAAAAGAGTTTTCGTAATGCCTTGGCAAACGAACCGGATAGCTTGGAGCCGCGCCGCAATCTTATCCGTTTGCTCTCGGTGATGGGACAGCCTGCAGCGGCTTTGGAACAGGTGCTGGAGGGATTGAAGTATCATCAGGATAATCCCGATCTTTGGTATCAGGCCGGTCTTCTACAGGAACAGGCTGGAGCCATCGCCCAAGCCCGGGCCGCTTATGAAACGGCGGTGCGGTTGGCGCCGGACTGGCCCTTGCCGAAGGAATCATTGGCCTGGGTGTTGATCCAGCAACCTCAAATCAATGAGGCGGATGCGAAGCAGAGCTTTGCATTGGCGGAGGAAGTCGCCATCGCCTATGGCAAGGAGGTGCCCATCCGGATCCGGGAATTGCAGGGGTGCGTATTGGCGGCGAATGGCCGTTTTCCAGAGGCGATAGGGATGGCAGAGAAGGTTCGCTGGGTCTTTAACGAGAACAAGGATACTCGGGCAGTGGCCCGGCTGGACCAGCAACTGGCGGCTTTCAAAGCAGGACAGCGATGGATACCCGGGAAAAAGTAGCCTTATCTAAGGGCTTGTGCATGGGGTGTGTTGAGAGAGTGGCTGGCCGACATGGATTCGAACCATGACTAGGTGAGTCAAAGTCACCTGTGCTACCTTTACACCATCGGCCAAAACCGGACTGGAAAAATAGCGGTGGAATCTCAGAGTGCAATGCCAAATCCCACAAATTTTTTCTGGCTTCTGCCCTGCTGGTCCGTGAGATAAGCGGGTGAAATCACCCTCGCTAACGGGCGAAACATTCGGTTGAGCCTTAGAGTTTCCGGCTTTTATCCCGTTGGGCGCATCAAAATAGGCAGGGTCGAAAATGGTCGCTTTTATCCTACCAGTTCGACTTGCAGACGGGCGTGGGTGATAGCATTGTATGCTCCATGTCCAGCCCAGTCTATTCATCCGTTGCGCTGCTGCGAGCGATCGCGGCAGGTTCCTTGTTGACCATGTTGTCGGCCCAGGCGGCAAACTGGCCGTCATGGCGGGGTGGGGATGACGGGACGAGTATCGTCCAGGAGGAAGGGCTGCCGATCCGCTGGAGCGCGGCAGAGAATATCAAATGGCGTATCGACTTGCCGGACCGGGGCAATTCCACTCCCGTGATCTGGGGCGAGAAGATTTTTCTGACGCAAGCGATCGAAGCGGAAAAGAAGCGCACGTTGATGTGCCTGAGCAAGCGCGATGGCAAATTACTGTGGCAGCAGGAGGTGGTGTATGACCAGGCGGAGCGGACGCATCGCGACAACCCTTATTGCGCGGCCTCGCCGGTGGTCGATGGGCAGAGGATCATCGTGACGCATGGTTCGGCCGGGGTGTTCTGCTACGATCTGAACGGCAAGGAACTCTGGCGGCGCGATCTGGGACCGCAAGCGCATGAGTGGGGCAATGCGTCCTCGCCGGTGCTGCATGGTGATCAGGTATTCATCTACCATGGTCCGGGCAAGGGAGCCTTCCTGGTGGCTTTGGACAAGAAGACGGGGAAAGACGTATGGCGCTTCCAGGAACCGACATTTGATTTCAGTGACCGCACAGATGGCTTCAAGGGCAAGAAAGACGGCATCGTGGGTTCGTTCAGCACCCCGATCGTGATCAAGGCCGACGGGCGCGAGGAACTGGTGATGAGTTTCCCGAAGCATGTGCGGGCCTTCGATCCGAAGACGGGCAAAGAACTATGGCACTGCGACGGGTTGAATCCGCTGGTCTATACCTCGCTCATCTACGGGGATGGGGTGCTGGTGGCGATGGGGGGATTCTTCGGTAATTCGCTGGCGGTGAAGCCGGGTGGCAATGGGGATGTGACGGCGACGCACCGGCTCTGGCACACGGTGCGGGACAAAGGTGGTATTGGTACGGGTGTCATCAAAGACGGACACATCTATTATCACAACTCCTCCAGCCTGTTTGTGTGTATGGACCTGAAGACCGGCAAAGTGCTTTGGGAAGAACGCGCGCAGGGAGTCGGAGCCAAGGCGAGCACTTGGGCGTCGATGCTGCTGGTGGGTGACCAGATCTATATGCCGAACCAGTCGGGCGATGTGGTGATCCTGAAGGCGAATCCGAAGTTTGAATTGGTGGCGGTCAACACGGTGGGCGAGTACTCGAACTCCACTCTGGCTGTCTCGGAGGGGGAGATCTTCTTCCGCACTTGGAAGGGGCTGTGGTGCATCTCGCCGCGCAAGCAGACGGCTTCTTTGCGCTAGAGGATAACCAGTTTTCAGGGCCCGCTCTCTATGAACCGAGGGCGGGCTTTTTTGCTGGCGCGCTGCAACTCCTGGTCATCTTTTGGCAAAGGGCGGCCAGACAGAGAAGGCTTCCGCAGGGAGGTTATTGATGAAAAGGTGCAACCCGGTGGAAGGGTTGAACTTTGATTCTTCAACATGCTTGTATTCAATCTAGCCCTGTTCTGGAATAACCTGCAGGAACTGGTTAGGGAGGAGAATGTGTTTTCCGTGGCGACCGCAGTTTATGCCGCCACCTTCCTGCTGTGGCTCTACCTGCCGCATGAGCGGGCGCATGTCCGGCGTACATTCTGGATGTTCACGCTGGCCTTGGTGCTGCTGTTGGGTTCGGTAGTGGTAGCCACACTGGATTTGGCCCCGGCGGCGAATCCCTTGTATTGGGCGGGGCTGATGGTGGGCGGGGCGGCGATGGTCAATCTCATCGGCATGCTCACGTTTGAAGGGCTGCTGCGGCTGCTGCATCTCTCGACGCCCCGCATCGCGCGCGATCTGCTCATCGCGATGGGGTATCTTGGGGTGGGGTTTACCTTGCTTTCGAGGGCGGGGTTGAGCATTTCAGGGCTGGTCACCACATCGGCGGTTTTGACAGCAGTCATCGGTTTTTCGTTGCAAGATACCTTGGGCAATATCATGGGCGGGCTGGCCTTGCAGACGGACAAGTCCATCCGGGTGGGCGACTGGATCAAGGTGGACCAGAATGTGGGCCGGGTGACGGAGATCCGCTGGCGGCATACGGCCATCGAGACGCGCAACTGGGAAACAGTCATCATACCGAATGGCGTCCTAATGAAAGCGCAGGTGACGGTGCTGGGACGGCGGACCGATCAGGCGGTGCAATTGCGCCGCTGGGTCTATTTCAACGTTGATTTCCGGACTTCACCGACCGAGGTGATGCAAACGGTGATGGATGCGTTGCTGGCGGAGCCGATCGCCGGTGTGGCAGCCGAGCCGAAACTGAACTGCATCTTTTATGAGTTCAAGGACAGCTATGCCGTGTATGCGGTGCGCTACTGGCTGACGGACCTGGCGAATGATGATCCGACGGACTCAGCGGTACGCACACGGATCTATTTCGCGCTGAAGCGGGCCAACATCCCCCTCTCCATACCGGCCCAGAGCGTGTTCGTCACGGAAGACACCCAGACGCGCAAGGTTTTCAAGTCGGAGATGGAAATCAACCACCGGCTGGCGACGCTCAATCGCGTGGAATTGTTCCACAATCTCACTGATCCGGAGAAACGCACACTGGCCGAGCACATGCGGACGGCACCGTTCGCGAAGGGTGAGGCGATGACCCGCCAGGGAAGTGAGGCGCACTGGCTGTACATCCTCACCAAAGGATCGGCGGAGGTGAACATCGGGATGGATGGCGCGGCGCGACGTGCCATCGCCACCTTGCACGAGGGCGATTTTTTTGGGGAGATGTCCCTGATGACGGGGGCGAAGCGGTCAGCGACCATCATCGCACGGGAGGATTCGGAGTGCTATCGGCTGGACAAGGAAGCCTTTTACGAGATCTTGCATCAGCGACCGGAACTGGCCGAACAGATCTCAAACATCCTGGCGCATCGCCAAGTGGCTTTGGAGGCAGCACGTGAAGGGCTTGATGCGGAGGCGCGGCAGGCGCGGGTGAAGCACGCCCAAGGTGACATCCTCGCGCGGATCAAAGATTTTTTCAGCCTCGGAAATCACAAGTAGTATCACCCTTCAATCCAAGGCTTTTTCCAGATGATCGCAGAGCGTGCGGAGGATTTGCACACGGGCGTATTTCTTGTCGTTGCCGGAGACGATGGTCCACGGGGAGAACTCCGAGCTGGTGTGTGCGACCATGTCGTTGATGGCGCCTTTGTAGGCATCCCATTTCGCGCGGTTGCGCCAGTCTTCCTCGGTGATCTTGTAACGCTTGAAGGAAACCGTTTCGCGGAGCTTGAAGCGGCGGAGCTGTTCTTCCTTGCTGATATGGATCCAGAATTTTGAGAGGGCGATGCCGTGACGGGCGAGCTGTTCCTCAAAGTCGTTGATCTCCAGGAAAGAGCGTTGCCATTCTTCCGGCTGGGCGAAGCCTTCCACGCGTTCCACCAAGACACGGCCATACCAGGAGCGATCAAAGATGGCGGTGACCCCGGCGCGCGGCATGTGCCGCCAGAAACGCCAGAGATAATGCTGCGCGCGTTCTTCATCCGTGGGCGCGGCGATGGGGATGATGCGGTAGAGGCGCGGGTCCATGGCCTCGGTCACCCGGCGGATGGCGCTGCCTTTGCCAGCGGCGTCCCACCCTTCAAAAAGGGCGACACTGGATACTTTCTTCTGCCAAGCGGCCCAGACGAGTTTGGTGAGCTTGCCCTGATATTTTTCGAGCTGATCAGAGTATTCCTTGTCATTCAACTTCAGCGTCAGGTCCACGTGATCGAGGATGGTGGTGTTTTCCGACGAAGTGCTGCGGCTGCGCCGGGCGGGCTTGGCCAGTGGTTGAGTCGCGGGTTTCTTGGGAGCGACGGGTTCCAGGCATTTTTGCAGGGCGGCGAGGAGAATACGGCCAGCCGTCAGTTCGCGATAGCGGCGGTCCTCGGCTTCCACCAGATGCCAAGGCGCATGACCGGCATCCGTACGGCGGATGGCGCGTTCGGAGATCTTGCGGAACTTGTCGTACAGCTTGAAGTGTTTCCAGTCCGTGGGTTGCACGCGGCTGCTGGTCTGGGGATTGTTCTCCAGTTTCTTGAGCCGTTTGCGTTGGGCATCCTTGGCGAGGTGAAACCAGAGTTTCACGATCACCGCGCCGTCATCGGCGAGCATTTTCTCGAAGAAGGCGATGCGGTCGAGTTCGGTATCCAGGTGATCGTTCTTGGTCTCGCCATAGACGCGGCGGATGATAGGGGTGGAATACCAGGAGCCGAAGAGGATGCCGATGCGGCCGCGGGCAGGCAGGGCGCGCCAGAAGCGCCAATAGGGCGGACGTTCGCGCTCTTCATCGGATGGCTGCCAGAAGGCATGCGTGTCCACCCCGCGCGGGTCGAGCCATTCGTTCAGGCGATGGACGGCTTCGCCTTTGCCAGCGCCATCGGCACCGGAGATGATGACGATGACCTGACGGCGCGAGTTCTTAAGCGCGAAGTGTGCCTCCAGCAAGGCGGAGCGCAACTTCGGCAGCTCGCGGTCATAGGTGACTTTGGAAATCTTACGTCCGAGTTCAGCGGCTTCAAACATAGTGTCTCCTTCGATTTATCTCAGAGGGCGATCGCGGGTTGGGTGAGCTGGCGGATCATGTTCACAGACTGGGTGGTGACTTCTTGCACGGCGTTCTCACCTTGGACTTTATGCAGCAAACCGGCCTTGGCGTAGTGCTCGATGACCGGCTCGGTCTGGGTGTGAAACGTTTTCAGACGGGAACGGACCGTGGTGGGGTTGTCATCATCGCGCTGGA
>CAZRGY010000088.1:0-11017 GCA_964599715.1 uncultured Verrucomicrobiota bacterium
GGATGAGCGCGCAGCATCGAAGTGCCTGATGGCGATCGCGCGAATCGATCAAGGCATGCCTTCGGTGAGGCGGGTCTCTGGTTATCGCAAACCGGCTGCTACAGCGCAGGCAAAAGCCTCGGGCGACAAGAAGGCGAAGTCGGCAAGTGAGTGGTGGCTGATCAGCGAAGCGCTGGGGGCCAGACCTTTTCCGCCTCCGGCGACTTAACTGCAACGCCCCTGTCACTGCACGATAATTTCGAAAACAAAAAGGCCGCATCATGATTGATGCGGCCTGAAGTTTTTTATGTGGCAGTGGCTTACATGCCCATGATCTGGTAACCGCAGTCCACGTAAAGTACCTGACCGGTGATGGCGGCCGCGCCTTCGCTGGCGAGGAAAACACCCGTGGCACCGAGTTCATCCGGCAGCACGTTGCGCTTGAGCGGAGAGTGTTCCTCGTAATGCTTGAGCATGGAACTGAAGCCGGAGATGCCGCGGGCGGCGAGTGTGTTCACCGGACCGGCGCTGATGCAGTTCACGCGGATCTTCTGTTGACCGAGGTCATAGGCGAGGTAGCGCGTGGAGGCTTCGAGCGCGGCCTTGGCCACCCCCATCACATTGTAGTGCGGCACTACTTTCTCGGCACCGTAGTAGGACATGGCGACGATGCTGCCGCCATCCGTCATGAGCGGAGCAGCGCCGCGAGCCAAAGCGACCAAAGAGTAGGCGCTGATGTCATGCGCGGTCTTGAAGGCATCGCGGGTGGTGTTCACGAAGCGGCCTTCGAGAGCTTCCTTGGGCGCGAAAGCCACGGAGTGCAGCAGCAAGTCCAGCTTGCCGAATTTCTCCTTCACTTGGGCGAACACGGCGTCGATGTCGGCGTCTTTGGTGACATCGCACGGCATGAGCAGCGTGTCCGGGCCGAAGGTGGCGACGAGTTCTTCCACGTTTTCCTTGAGGCGTTCGCCCTGATAGGTGAACGCGAGGGTGGCCCCCGCTTTGGCCCACGCCTGGGCGATGGCCCACGCGATGGAACGTTTGTTGGCGACCCCGAAAACGATACCGATTTTGCCTGCAAGTAGTGACATAAGCGTAAAAACGTTAGTGCTCAGAGTTTGCCGGACGGATGGAACGGGTGGCAAGAGCTTAAAAATTACCCTTTCAGCGGTGTTCCGCCACCGGTCGGGCCTGTCGATTAGCAGATCGTGCCTTGAAAAGGCCGCCCAGACCCACCAGCAAGATGCCGCTTACCGCCCAAGCGGCGGCGGTGGGATGCCCTGGGGCCAGATACATACTGGCGGCGCCGATGGCGGGTCCGCCGCAGATTCCGGCCCCGATGAGCGCTTCATGGATGCCGCCATGCTCGCCCTTCGCCGCACTGCCATCCATCGCGTAGAAAAGTGAGGAGTAGTAGATGAGCCCGGTGGCCAAACCGAAGATGATCTGCGCCACGATCAGGTGCCAGACGGCAGTGGCGAGCATGATGGACAGGAAACTGCCGATCAGCATCACGAAGGCGCCGACGAACCAGCTAAAACGGTAATGCCAACCCTGCCAGAACCACAGGACCACAAAAGACACGGCCCGCATGATGAACCAAACGGACATGACACGGCCCGCTTGGGCGACCGTGAGACCGATGTTGGCGGCGATGGTGGGCGCGACCGCCAGCAGGGTATTGATGGTCATGTAGGCGAACGGATTTGCCATGAAAGCCAGCCGCTGAAAGTAGGACGGTTTCCCCACACTTTCAGTGAGAACGGCGGCTTCACCCCGGATGGGTGGGGCTTGGGCGAGCCATTCATCATGCCACCTCTGAAAGGGAAAGGTCAGGAGGAACTGCCCGATATGGATGATGCAGGGCAGCCAATAGATGCTCTTCACCCCGAGATTCTCGAACATCATGCCGCCGCAGAAAAAACCGAGGGCGGCGGTGGTGGCCCAGACGACATTATAGAGGCCGATGCGATTGGGCAGGGTGGCGGCATCCTCATGTTCGCAAGTGATCGCTTCGAGCATGGGCCAGGTGAAGCACATGGTGATGGTCCAGAGGGCCAAGGACACCAATTGCATGACGACAGATGGGAAGAGTCCTCCCATAGCCATGCTTATCGCCATGCCGAGAAAACCTACTCGCAGTAGAGTGAAGTAACCCGACTTTTGTCCGGCACGGCCCCCCAGGATGGATGCAGCCACGTAGATCAAACCATGCACGGCACCGATGGCGAGGTTCTGTTTGCTCTCGAAGTGATACTGTTCCTTCAGCAGGAACATCAGGTAGTTGATATAATACGCCGTGGCGAAGGCGTTCAGCCCTTCAAGCAGGTAGCAGATGGTTTTGACGAAGGGCGGGCGCATAGGGTGTCACCCAATCCATGCGCAGGCAGAGATGCCTGCGCGGACGGCCCGCGAGACGCGGGCGCTACCTCGTAGCGCAAGCCGTAGGCTTGCCGTAATGCAGACCTCACGCCTGCTTATGCTTGGCAGCGGTTTCACTATAAAAATCAGGTCAGCAATACCGGTTGGGCTGCCTCTGCGGGGATGGCGGAAACTTCGGCAATCGCCTTGAGGCAATACCACTTCACGGCATCTGACATCGGGGGCTGCAAGGTCTCAAGATCCGCTGTACTGCACCAGCGGATAGCGTGATGTTCCTCCTCGGCCAGCGCTACGGTGCCACTCTTGGGACGGGCCCAGTAGATGAGGCCGATGTGTTCGTGTGTGTCGTTGATGCGATGGATATCCAGAAAGCGAGGAGCGATGAGGGCGCGAGTGCCGGGACTGGTGGTGGGCGGGCGCTCACCGATCAATTCCACGTCCAGCCCGCATTCTTCCTTCGCCTCGCGCAGGGCGGCCTGCTCGGGTTCTTCATCGAGTTCGATGTGGCCACCGAGCGGCAGCCACTTGCCGAGCTTGCGATGGTGGATGACGAGCAGCTTCTGGTCGTGCACCACAAAGATGGCGACCGTAAAATCTATTTTCTCATGGATATGCGCCATAGAAGGCAGAACTCTGCGGGGCAGAAGGGGGCGCGTCAATGATGTCTCCGCGCTCGACACTCCGGAGTTCCCTGCCTATATCCAAAGCATGACCACCGCGAAGACTTTGCTCTGCCTGACTGCTGTCAGCCTGTTATTGGGCTCCATGATCGCTGCTGAACCGAAGAAGCCGGTCGCGCTCTTCGACGGCAAGACCTTCCAAGGATGGGAAGGGGATACGGCCAAGAGTTTTCGCATCCAAGACGGAGCCATCGTTGGCGGTACATTGCAGGCGGCCATTCCGCAGAACGAGTTTCTGGCCACGACGCGGCAGTACACGAACTTTGTGCTGCGGGTAAAATTCAAGTTGCTGGGTGGGGAGAAAGCGAATGCGGGCATCCAGTTCCGCACGCAACGCATCCCGAATCATCACGAGGTTTACGGATATCAGGCCGATATGGGACAGCAATACTGGGGCGCTCTCTACGATGAATCACGGCGTCGCAAAGTATTGGCGGCACCGCCGAAGGAGGAGATCCCGAAATTCGTGAAGTTCAATGACTGGAACGAATACGAGATCCGCTGTGAAGGCGCGCGCATCCAGTTGTCTGTGAACGGCCATAAGACGGTGGATTACACGGAGGAAGATACGACTATTCCGCGCTACGGCATCATCGCGATGCAGATCCATAGCGGGCCAGCCTCAGAGGCGTGGTATAAGGATATCCGGATCGAAGAACTGCCGTGATCAGCTCAGGGCTTATTCGATGCCGGAAGCGCTGTTGATCTGCTTGAAGTAGCTCATGTAAAACAGGATCACGTTCAAGGCGATGCCGAGCAGGATGGCAAGGGTGATCATGACCCCCATGGCCGTCAGGAAATTGCGCATCTTGCGGGAGCCTTCCTCCTGGTAGTAGCGGTAGATGCGACCGAGAGATTCATCCAGTTTACCACTGACTTCACCGGTGTGATAGAGATTGGAGAACAGCTCGGGAAAGACGCGGGCGTTGTTCACCAGTTCGGATGGGAAATCACCATTCTCCAAACGGTGTTGCCAAGAATTGACCGTGTTTTGGATGGCCGGCGAGCCGCTGCCAGCGGCAGCCAGCATCCAAGCTTCAATCGTCGGCACACCCGCCATCAACAAAGCCTCCAAAGAAGCGGCCAACCGAGCGAGGGAGAGACTGCGGCGGGCGGTACCCAATACCGGGATGGGATGCAACAGCTTCTCGACAAATGCACGCCAACCTTTGCCGTGGCGACCTTGTCCGGCCAGCAAGGTGAGAAACACGACGGCATAAACGGGGCCGACGATGAGCAGTTTCCCCAGCACGAATTGGATGGCGGTGCCTTCCTTGACCAAGCTGACGAGGGAGGTGACGGGGAAGACGAGGACGGCGAAATGGAACAGGAAAACCGGGTAGGCGACTTTTTGGATGAGGGAGTTCACCAGCTCGGCCCGTTCCCGGTAGTAATCCGAGAGCATCTGGAAGCACTCGGGCAGGCGGCCGCTTCTTTCGCCGGCTTCGAGCAGAGAGACATCGAACTGGGTGATCCAGCTGCCGCTCTTGGAAAGTGCCTCGGAAAAAGTATCGCCCTGGTTCAGGTGCTGGAGGGTGATGTTCAGCGGCTCGCGGAAAGAATACTTGGGCGGGTTTTTGGCGAGCTGCTGAACGACTGAAGGCAGGCCGAGGCCTGCCTTCAACATTGAACTCATCTGATGATACAGCTCGGCGCGGAGGGCCAGTTCGCGGGGTGTGGTGATCATAACCTCCGCAGAGTTGTGGGCTGGCGCTTAGGCCAGTTTGTCGAGCTCGCCTTTGAGCACGGCTTTGCCCTTTAGACCGACCAGTTGGTTTTGGATTTGGCCGCCCTTGAAGAACAGGAGCATCGGGATGGAAGAGACGCCGTATTGCGCCGCCAAGTTCTGGTTGTCGTCCACATTCAACTTGGCGATCTTGGCCTTGCCGACATACTCGTCTGAGAGTTCGTCGAGCGTGGGTCCGAGCATCTTGCAGGGGCCGCACCATTCAGCCCAGAAATCCACGAGAACGGGGACGTTGGATTTCAAGACTTCGGTTTCGAAGTTATCTTCGGTCAAAGTAACAATATTGGCTGAAGCCATAACGCGCTTAAATACAGAGTTCAGGCCATTTGCGGAGGCTGGTTGCGTCTGCCGCCGAGGCAAACTTAGAACAACCCGCCCAAATGCAGTCCGTAAACGACCGCGCCAATATTCACCAGCAAGGCCAGAATGGCCAGTACCAAGTCCAAAACACTGGCTTTGCCTGAGGGGGCGCCAGGAACTTTGGCGGGCTTTGGTGCCTTGCCGGGTTTGCCGGGCTTGCCAGCAGGTGCTGGAGCGGTAGCCGTTGAAGCCGCCGCTGTCGAGGCAGCGGCCGTCGGAGCCGGAGCTGCCGCAGTGGGCGGTGCAGCGGCTCGCGGAGGTGCGCCTACAGGGGCCGGAGCACCAGCTGGACGCGCACCAGCAGGGGGTAAAGTGATACGAACCGTAGCGCCAGGAGCGGCCGGAGCCGGGGCGGCTGCAGGAGCTGCGGCTGGAGCGGCCGGAGAGGGAAGGGAAGCGGTCGGCGGAGCGGCCGGTTTCGGTGGCAGGCCCGGAGCGGTCGGCTTGGGCAGACCGATGCGGACGGTTTCCTTAGCCTTGGGCGGCAGGCTGATGCGGACGGTTTCCTTCTTCGGCTGAACCTTCGAGGCTTCGGCCGGTTTCGGTGGTACTGGTGTCTCTTCCGACATACTTTATTAGGTGGTTTGGTCTTAGAAACGTAGTTTCGCTTACCTAGGGGTGTCAAATCCTAATCTACATCTGTTTTTGATGTTAATTGCCAAAAGTGGCTAGCCAGCAGTGGAAAATCCGCCATTCTAGCTGGGTGAGTAAACCACGTGTTCGCATCAAATGGAACACGGGCGAGCGGGTGCATCAGCCCAAGAAGGGCAAAGGCAGCTATCGTCGCCGCCCGAAGAACAAGAAGGAAACTACTCCATGAGTAAAAATAAAGCGGGGCGGAGCCGCCTGGCGGCTCCACCCCCTATTTTTACCAACCAACCTAGATTGTCCGTTTAGTTCACGTAGATCAGCTCGTTCGTCAGGAACAATGCCTGCGCCAGCTTCTCCCAACTGTTCAAGGGCGTCTGCTCCTTGCTCTTACTGGGTAGCGTGAATTGTGCCCGGGCGTTCCATTCCGGACCGTCTTCCATGCGGATGACCGGCAACCACACGAAGCGGTCGCCTTCGGAATTGCTCCGGCAATCCACGATGAAGTCCACCGTGTCACCGGCTTTCACGTCCACGTGCTCGATGACCACATCCTGACGGCTTTGCTTGAGGTTCCACGCGCCCAATTCACCGGCCCGGCTGCTGACCACACGGGCCGCGATACCGTCGCCTTCCTTTTCCTTATGCGTGAGCGGACCGGAGATGAAGATCCGCCCGTCCTTTGGAGCGGTCCAGCGACGGATGACACCAAACTTCGCAGCACTGCCGGGCATGCCGCCCGCAGCGCTCAGGTAGGCGTTGCCACCCTTCTTGCCACCGGTGTAAGTGTTCGCCGTGTTATCCGTCATCTCGCGGAAACGCGCCTGCTTGGTCTTCGGATCGTAATAACCGTAGCCATAACTCCAGTCTTCCTTGCCGGTGACCGGCTTCACGTCCTTGGCCGCTTGCGCCTGCAGGTATTGCTGTGCCATGGAGATCTCGCTCGCGCTTGGGTCACGTTGGAAGAGCGTCTGGAAGAGGAATTTCACCTTCTCCGCATCCGTCTTGCGCGCCAGGAAGTCTGTGCGCTGAACCATCAGCTTGGCCTGGTCGATGACGAACGGGCTGTTCATCATGAAAAGCGCCTGTTGCGGCACCGTGGTCGGGTTACGCACGCTGGTGGTCATGTCCGGGTTCGCGAAATCGAACGTGCGGAACATCTCCGGCAGCGCGAAACGGTCCACGCGGCCATACACCGTGCGGCGGTTCGGGGAAGGATTCTCCGTGATGTCCACGGGCTTGCCACCGGCCGAAAGGTCGAGGTTACCACCGTGCATCAACACCGTGTCGCGGATGGCTTCGAAGTCCAGACGATGGATCGGCATCTTCCACAGATACAGGTTCGCCGGGTCCACTTCTTCATACTTCGCGTTGTCCATGGCTCCCTGCTGATAGACCCCGGAGAGCATGAGGTAACGGTGCAGCTTTTTGATGCTCCAGCCGTTGTCCATGAACCAGGTGGACAGGTGATCCAGCAATTCCGGATGCGACGGCGGCTCGGCGCGCAGGCCGAAGTCGCTGATGGTCCGCACCAGGCCTTCGCCAAAGTGCTTCGCCCAGATACGGTTCACGATCACACGAGCGGTGAGGGGATTGTTCCGGTCCGCGATGGCTTCCGCGAGGTCGATACGGCCGCTGCCAGTGTTCAGCTTCTTCGGCGTTTCCTTGGAGAGGATCTGCAGGAACTGGCGTGGGGCGGGATCACCCCGGCGACCGCGCTCACCACGGATCAAGACCGCTGAATCACGCGGCCGGGCCGCATCTTCCATCACCATGGCGCGTGCCGGTGAACCCGGATGGGTCGTCTCCAGCGTGTAGATCTTGCTGTGTACCCGGTTCTCGAAGTTACGGATCTGGGCGCCACCGACGAGTTGCAGCGTGCGAGCATCCCGCGTGTCCAGGTAGAGCGGAGATTTTGGCCCGTGCAGCACCAGCCGGATCTGTTCCTCATACTCGTCCTTCATGCCGGCCACGCCGTTCGCCTTCGCGTCGGCCCAGGCCTTTTCCATGCCCTTGAAGAGCTTGCCGTAAACTTCCGCGACGTCCTCGATGGATTTCGGTTGCGCCTTGGTCAAAGCACTCGCCACCAGCGGGTTCACGGTGGAATCCTTGGCGAGCTTCGCCGTGATACCGGCGGCCTTGCCGCTGAATTCGTCCTTCGAGAGCGCAGCGTAATCGAACCACGGCTTCATCACCGGGCCCGGCTCATTGCTCATCTTCTTGAGCGCCTTGGCCCAGGCTTCGTAGGCGTTCGCATTCACCGTCTTCTCGCGCAAGAAGCTGCGGAGCGAGGCGTTGTTCTTGGAGGTGCCATACTCATAGGTGCCCAGCAGCACTTCACCGAAACGTGAGCGCAATTGCGTCAGTGACTTCTCGTATTCGCTGCGGGCCGTGTCGGCGAGTTCTTCTTCCAGCTCCGCCAGCTTCGCTTTGAAGTCTGCATACTCCGGCGTCTCTTTCGGCGGCGTGATGAACGGACCTTTCTCCGGCTCCACTGAGCTGCTGAACACACCGTGCAGCGCGTAGTAATCCTTTGTCGGGATGGGGTCGAACTTGTGGTCATGGCAACGGGCACACGAGACCGTCAGGCCCATAAAACCCTGTGTCACCACATCGATGCGGTCATCGATCACGTCTTCCTGGTTGCCCATGAAGCGCTTGCCCACCGTCAGGAAGCCCATCGCGGCCATGTCGCTCTTGTCATCACCCTTCACCACGCGATCCGCTGCGATCTGTTCCAGGATGAACTGGTTGAACGGCTTGTCCTCGTTGAAGGCCTGGATGACATAGTCACGATACGTCCAGGAGAACGGATAGTTCGGCGTGCCGCGGTTCAGGCGGTCACCGGTGTTATCTGCATAACGCGCCACGTCCAGCCAGTGACGGCCCCAGCGCTCACCGTAACGCGGCGAGGCCAGATAGCGGTCCACCACCTTCGCAAAGGCGTTCGGGGACTTGTCCTTGATGAAATCTTCCACTTCTTCCGGCGTCGGCGGCAACCCGATGAGGTCATAGGCCGCGCGGCGGATGAGCGAACGCTTGTCGACCTGTGGCGACGGGGTCAGCCCCTTTTCCTTGAGCTTCTCGAGGATGTAACGGTCCACATCCGTCTTCACGAAGCCGCCCTTGTCCGCGACCTTCGGCACCGGCGGATTTTGGATCGGCTGGAACGCCCAGTGGCTGCGGGATTCCTCGATGCTGATGGTCTTCATCGCGGGAGCCGTGCCGGCACGCGGGTCCGGCGCACCCATCTGCACCCAAGCCACGAGATCCGCCACCTGTTCTTGCGTCAGGCGGTTCTCCTCCTTGGGCGGCATCTTCAGGTCTTTGTTATGATACTCCACCGCCTCGATGAGCAGACTCTTCTTCGGATTACCCGGCACCACGGATGGGCCACTGTCGCCGCCCTTGAGCAGGCCATCCTTGGAATCCACCACCAGCCCGCCTTTGATCTTCGCATCGGGCGCAGTGCTGTGGCAGTCATAGCAGGCCGAGACGAGCACCGGGCGGATGCGTTTCTCGAAAAACTCCAGCTGCTTCGGATCCAGTTTCGCATCGGCGGCACTGGCACTCCAAGCTGACCCGGCGAGCACGATGGCCACCGGCAATACCTGCTTCAAAGACATCTTCGTCATAGCCTTAAAATCTCTCTCCCTTAGGCGATCAGATCATCCACCACATTGCCGTACACATCCGTCAGGCGGAAATCGCGGCCGTTATAGCGGTACGTCAGCTTCTCGTGGTCGAAGCCCAGCAATTTCAGGATGGTCGCGTGCAGGTCATGCACATGCACCTTGTCTTCCACCGCGTTGTAGCCGAACTCATCGGAAACGCCATGAACGTGGCCGCCCTTCACGCCGCCGCCCGCCATCCACGCGACGAATGAACGGTTATGATGATCGCGACCCGGTTCGCCGCGGCCGCCGCGGTCATGGCGCGGTGTGCGCCCGAACTCACCGCCCCACAGCACCAGCGTGTCTTCCAACATGCCGCGTTGCTTCAGATCCTTCAGCAGGGCACCGATCGCCTGGTCGCAATCTTGCGCCTTGCGGGCGATGACTGATTGCAGGTTCGCATGGTGATCCCAGCCGCTGTCCCACACCTGCACGAAACGCACGCCTTTCTCCACCAACCGGCGCGCCACCAGCATCTGCCGGCCTTGCGTACCCGAGCCGTACATCTCCTTGATGTGATCCGGCTCCTTGCTGATGTCGAACGCGTCCACCGCCTCCGTCTGCATCTGGAACGCCAGCTCAAAGGACTGGATGCGCGCTTCCAGTTCGGCCTCGCGCTTCATGTTCTGGTTGTGCAATTCGTTGAACTTCTGCACCAGGTCCAGCTGCTCGCGCTGATCCTTCAGCGGCGTGTAGTAATTCTTGAGATTCTCGATGACCTTCTCCGCGCTCATGTTGCCCGTGCTCACCATCGTGCCTTGGAAGGCACCCGGCAGGAACGCGGAACGCCAGTTCGAGGAACCGCCCAGCACATTGCCGTTCGGCGCCAGCGAGATGAAGCCCGGCAGGTTCTGGTTCACCGATCCCAGTCCGTAGAGCGACCACGAACCCATGGACGGCTTCACGATGCGGCCGGAGCCCGTGTTCATCATCAGCGTGGCAAATTCATGCGCCGGGATGTCCGTATACATCGAGCGGATCACCGAAATCTCATCGATGCTTTCGCCGATCTTCGGGAACAGCTCGCTCACCTCGATGCCCGACTTGCCCGTCTTCTTGAACTTGAAGGGCGAAACCAGCGGCACACCGCCAATCTCTTTCACATCCTTGTCGCGATACTTCTCCAGGCCCGGCTTCGGATCCCACGTGTCGAGATGGGACGGACCACCTTGGGCGAAGATATGGATGACCCGCTTGGCCTTCGCCGGAAAATGCGGTTCCTTGACCGTCAACGGCGAGAGATTCGTATCCGCCTGGGCCGTGCTGCCGCCCATGAACTGCGAACCCAGCAATGAACCCAGGCTCAGGGCGCCAAAACCCATGCCGAACCGGTTCAAAAACTGGCGGCGCGTCACACAAAGATCAGCCGCAGACGGTAAATGTTGCTTCAGTTCCATATCTCTACTCGCATTTGATTGTCATTTGAGCCGAACATCCTCCCGGCTCTTCCCAGTCGTGACTCACTCGGATTCAACCACTTCGGCAAAATCCATCATCGGCTGGTACCTAAGTAAGACGGGGTGGCTATTAGTGAGGTTACACCGCATTTTTTGACCTCCCCATCGCAATCGTCCTGAACCCCGCGCCGCCAAGTCGGGGCGTCGTCG
>CAZRGY010000089.1:0-10986 GCA_964599715.1 uncultured Verrucomicrobiota bacterium
CAAACGGCGGCTTAAAAGCCGCCGCTAAGAATCTTATGTGCCTAGGCACAGTCTCCCGCCTAGGCATCCAATCACAGTCCCCTCTCTTTGCGCCTCTTGTGCCTTTTTGCGGCCATCCCTACATCAGCTTCAGCTTCGGCAAGTCCTGCAGATCCACCAAGCCCACTGGCTGCTTCTTCGCATTCACCACGATGAGGTCGTCGATGTTCCGCTCGTTGAAAACCTTTAGGGCCTCCACTGCCAGCGCGTCTTCGCTCACGCAGATGGGATTCTTCGTCATCACTTCGGCCAATGACCGTGCCAGCACATTGTCATCGGTGCCCATATGCCGCCGCAGATCGCCGTCAGTGAACACGCCCGCCAGCTTGCCCTTCTTGTCCACCACGCTCACGCTACCCGCCTTGGCCCGCGTCATCACGAGCAACGCCTCCTTCACCGTGAGCGTCTGTGCCACGACGGCATTGCGGGCGCCGGAACGCATGATGTCCTTCACCTTGAAGAGCAAGGCGCGCCCGATGGCTCCAGACGGATGACGCTGAGCAAAATCCTGCTGCTTGAAACCGCGTGCATCCAGCACTGCCATCGCGAGAGCATCCCCCATAACCAGAGTGGCTGTGGTGCTCGCGGTCGGAGCGAGGTTGAAGGGGCACGCCTCCTTGGGCACTTTCACGTTCAGCACCACATCACTGTGCTTCGCGAGCGTGGATTTCGCCGCGCCCGTCAAGGAAATCACCTTCACCGAAAAACGCTTCAAGGCCGGGATAAGATTCAGCAACTCCTCCGTCTCACCCGAGTAACTGATCATAAGCACCACATCCCCATCGCTCACGATTCCCAGATCACCGTGCAAAGCATCCACGCTGTCCAGCAGCACACTGGTGGACCCGGTGCTGGTAAGGGTGGCGGCGATCTTGCGCCCGATGTTGCCCGACTTGCCGATGCCCACCACTACGATCTTGCCGCGCTGGGTCAGGCAATCCACCACCAGCCCCACCGCGCGCTCAAACGCCTCGTCCAATTGGGCACGGACCGCCTTGAGGGCGGCCATTTCGATATCAAACACTTCCCGGGCACGGACCAGATGGTTCATCTGCCCGCTAAGTTGCCTTGGGAAACGCGCAGATTCAATCACGAAGCCATCGGGTAAAAAGAACCAATGTCTAAAGACTTGTTTACCTTCAGCCTCCCGGCTATCTCTTCATCTTAACCTTTAGTTAACGAGAAAAAACCATGGGTGCTCAATGGAAACAGGCGGGGCGTGAAGCCGCCGCGCAGAAAAAAGGCCAGGTCGTTGGCAAAATCGTCCGGGAACTGATCGTCGCCGCCAAACTCGGTGGGGCGGACCCCGAAACCAATGCCCGCCTCGCGGCTGGCATCGAAAAGGCCAAAAAGAACTCGGTCACCCGTGACACCATCGACCGCGCCATCAAGAAAGGCTCCGGCCAGACGGATGAAAAGGTGGATTTCGAGACCGTGGTCTATGAAGGTTTTGCCCCGCACAAGGTTCCAGTCATCATCGAGTGCCTGACGGATAACCGCAACCGCACCGCCCCCGAGATACGTCATCTGTTCCGTGCTGGTTCCATGGGCGCTCCCGGCAGTGTCGGCTTCTTCTTCGAACACGTCGGCGTGGTGGAAGCCACCCACACGGACAAGACCCGTGATGCCGAGGGCGATGCCATCGAAGCAGGTGCTCAGAACGTGATGCCACTGGAGGCCGAAGAAACCGAAGAAGGCACCATCGGTTTCCGTTTCATCACCGAGATCAAGGATTTGGCCGCCGTCTCCAAATGGCTGGCCGCCGCCGGGTGGAAGATCACCAAGAGCGAGCTCAGCTACGAGGCCAAAAACTCCACGGAACTCACCGAGGATCAGCGCAAGGAAGTCGTGGAATTCCTCAACAGCCTGGATGACCACGATGACGTGCACCACGTCTACGCAGCGCTGTAAGCAAACCCCCATATTTCAAGCGAAAGGCGACCGTCACCCGGCCGCCTTTTGTATTTGGCTGGCCCGCAACCGGTAAAGGGGCTTCTCCGCAATATCATGCCTTGACGGAACGAAGCTTCAGGACGGAAAGTAACCCCGAATGATTCGTCGTATCCTGTCGATCCTGCGCTTTGGCCAGCCGTATCTGAAACGGTACTGGCCACGCTTTGTCGCAGGCATTCTGCTCGGGGTGCTGTTCGGATTATCCAACGCCAGTTTCGTTTGGGCCACCAAAACACTTTTCAAGCGGCTTTCTCCCCAGCCCACGACCACCGAGATCGTGCTCAGCAACCCGGGGAATGCCCCCTTGCAATGGTCGGCTGCCGGGACGAACGCCCTCGTCAAGCCCCCGACTGGCACCCTTTCTGGCGGAAGCACAGCGAATTTGACGGTTTCTTCAGGAAAGACGCCGAAAAGCGCCGTCAGCCTGAGCGCCAAAACCGGGCTGAATGAGAAGGCAGAAGCCGTTCAAACATGGATGGAAGAAAAGGTGGATATCTGGCTGCCCTTGAACGGTCGCAAGATCGACTGGCGTCAAATGCTCGGCGGCTTCCTGCTGCTGCCCGTATTGGTCGGGGTTCGCAGTTTTGTGGGTTACCTGAGCAGTTACTGCATGAACTGGGTGAGCGAACGCATGATGAACGATCTGCGTTACGACGTACTGGCCAAGCTCTACCAGCTCTCGCTCGATTTCTTCAACCGTTCCACCATGGGCGACTTGCTCACGCGCATCAACACAGACACCAGCGTGCTCCATAAGACGATGACCAACGGCCTCTCGGACATCGTAAAGGAACCATTCACCATCCTCGCCGTATTCATCGCCTTGTGCATGGTGAATCTCAAGCTGACTTTGGTGGCGGTCGTATTCCTCCCTATCTGCATCATCCCGTTGATCATCTTGGGCAAGAAAGTACGGCGCGCGGTGAAAGCCAGCCTCTCGGCGAACATCTCCCAATCCAGCCTGCTTGTGGAAGCCATCACCAGCATCCGCGTGGTGAAAGCCTTCGGACTGGAAGCAGAATCACTGGCGCGCTTCAAGGAATACTGCAAGCAGATCATCCACCACGACATGAAGAGCGTGCAGGCACGGGAACTGGTGAACCCTCTGGTGGAGACCATCTCCATGCTGGGGCTCGGTCTGCTCATCGTGGTGATCTTTGCCAGCGGCACCACGCTGGACGATCTGGCCGGCTTCCTCACCGGTGTGGTCATCATGTTCGCCCCCGTGAAGAAGCTGGCCGGGGTCCATGTGCTGTTCCAATCGGCCAGTGTGGGTATCGAGCGGCTCCAGAATATCTTCGCCGAAGAGCCTAGTGTGAAGGAACTTGTCGACGGCAAGCAGCTCTCCGGTTTCACGAAAGACATCGTCTTTGAGAACGTCAGTTTTGCCTATGAGGACAAGGTCGTCATCGAGGGGCTGAACCTGACCATCCCCCGGGGCAGTAAATTGGGCGTGGTCGGAGTCACCGGTTCGGGCAAGAGCACTTTGGTCAACTTGATGTTCCGGTTTTATGACCCGAAATCCGGGGCAGTAAAGATAGACGGGCAAAACCTGCGCGATCTCTCTGTATCGAGTCTGCGCGAGCACATGGCGTTGGTGAGCCAGGATATCGTGATCTTCGACCAGTCTATCGCCGAAAACATCGGCTGCGGTCGCAAAGGTGCCACCCGCGAAGAAATCATCGCCGCTGCCAAATCGGCTTATGCTCACGAGTTTATTGAAAAACTGCCCGATGGCTACGAGACGCGGACAGGCGAACGCGGAGTAACACTCTCCGGCGGACAACGCCAACGCTTGTGCATCGCCCGCGCTTTCGTGAGAAATGCTCCGATCCTTGTGCTGGACGAAGCGACCGCCAGCCTGGATGCCGAAACGGAAGGCGAAGTACAAGCCGCCATCGACCGCTTGGAACAGAACCGCACGGTCGTCTGTATCGCCCACCGGTTGGCCACGTTGGCGAGCATGGACCGCATCATCGTGTTGAAAGATGGCAAAATCATCGAGGACGGTACATTTGCCGAATTGCTCTCAACGGACACGGTCTTCGGTGACCTAGCCCGGCGGCAGGGCATCTATGCTGGAGGCACGGTGGGAGGGAAATAGAGGGGAATACCGCCTGTCATGTCCTTCATCTCCTGGCAATTCGCGTTGTTCCTCCCGCTAGTCTTCGCGGTTTACTGGATACTCCCCCTGGCCGGTCGTCGGCCCTGGCTTTTTCTCGTCAGTTACTTTTTCTACGGCTTCTGGGACTTCCGCTTCCTCGCCCTGCTGCTCACCTCCACCGTCACGGACTACTGTGTGGCACTTGACCTCAAGGGGCAACGGGTCGAGACAAAACGACTTATCGGCTTGGGACTCTTGCCGCTGGCATGGCTGGGAATCTATACCGCTCTGGGCAGCTATCATGGACTCGTCCAACCGATTGCCTTCACTGCCGCCGCCATCTTTCCCTTGGCCCTGACCGGCTTGCACGCTTTTGTACGCAGCTTGTCGGAAAGCAAACAACGCAAGGGTTACTTGTGCATCAGCTTGGGCATCAATCTCGCCCTGCTCTGCTTCTTTAAATATTTCAATTTCTTTGTGGATTCCGCGCAAAACCTGCTGGCGATGGCGGGCTGGCAACCGGGATGGACACTGCTGAATATCATCCTTCCCGTGGGCATCTCATTCTACACCTTCCAGAGCCTTAGCTACACGATTGATGTTTATCGCGGCCGGTTGAATCCGACGGATAACTTTGTGACCTACGCCACCTACTTGGGCTTTTTCCCGCAATTGGTGGCCGGCCCGATCGAACGCAGCACCGACCTCATGCCCCAACTCCAGAAGCTGCCCGGATGGGATACCGAGAACTTTCACCGGGGCTTGCGTCTGATTCTCATCGGCTTGTTCAAGAAAGTGTTCGTGGGCGACAATTGCGCGTTGTTGGCCAATTACGCCTTTGCCTCGGATACCCAACTGAATGCCGGTTGGGCTGTCATCGGGGTGTTGGGTTTCGCATTCCAAATCTATGGCGATTTCTCGGGCTACACGGATATCGCCCGAGGAGCCGCCCGATTGCTCGGCATCCATCTCAGCCCGAACTTTCGGTTCCCCTACTTTGCCACGGGCCCCTCGGATTTCTGGCAGCGCTGGCATATCACTTTATCCTCCTGGTTCCGGGATTACGTCTATATCCCCCTGGGCGGCAACCGGTTTGGCAACCTCATCACCATGCGCAATCTGGTGCTGACCATGGGGCTCGCCGGTTTGTGGCATGGGGCGGCTTGGACGTTTGTCATCTGGGGGTTCTACCACGGCGGTTTGCTGGTGATGTATCGGCTGGTGCCGTATCTGGGCGGGCTCGAGACAGCCACCTGCCGGACCCGCAAGGCGTTGGCCATGCTGATCATGGGCGGGTTCACGTTGATTGGTTGGGTGATATTCCGGGCGGAAAATATGGCGCAGGTCGTGAACTGGTTCGCCGCCTTGTCTCTTTGGAATAGCACCGGCGTGGATTGGCTGAAGCCCGCCGGCTGGCTGGCACTGCATGCGGTGCCGCTCCTGCTGTTGCAGCTGGCCACCTTGAAAGCCCGCGATGAGGTCGAGATCGCCCACTGGCCGTGGCCGGTACGGGCTTTTATCTATGGCCTGCTTTTCCTGGCTATCGCCAGTTCGGGGACCGGGGAAAAAGAGTTCATCTATTTCCAATTCTGATGAAGCGCAAACTCACAACCGCGTTCTTGCTGGCCCTCTTTCTCCTCGTGGGGGCGGAGGTGGTGGTGCGTGTCTTCTTCGCGCGGAACATGGCGGGCCGGTTTGAGTATGGCTACCATCCTGATGCCGGATTCGTGGAGGATGGCGATAACCTCAAGCTGGTCCGGGCAGGCGGACGTCGCTTCCTGCCGCAGACCATGAAGCTTGAACCGCCTTCTGGAACTTTTCGTATTTTTGTGGTCGGAGATTCCGTGCCTCGCGGACCAAATCTGGAAAAGGCCTACGCCTTCCAGCTCCAGGAAGCGCTCAAAACGAACGGAATCAAGGCCGAGGCTTATAACCTCTGTGTGCCAGGCTACGGGGCCCAACGGAAGCACATCGTGCTGGCCAAGGCACTGGCATATCATCCCGATCTGATCATCCTCCACGTCAACGCCTCGAACGAGTACGAGGACGAACGCGAGTACAAACGTAGCCAGGAATTCGCCGGTTGGCATCCCAAGAACTGGCTGATGAAGAGCCTGGTCATCCGGCGCCTGTATGAGGCCAAGACCGAAAAAGCCTTCTGGCATCTGCTCCCCACCGAGGTCCGTTTGAAAGGAGCCATCAACGATGCCGATGCCGAGATCGCCGCCGGGCAGAATGAAGCCACCCGTGCACGCTGGAATGAGCGGGTGCGTCAGTGGATGGCCACCAGCATCCGCAGCGCCCAAGACAGCCATGTGCCGATCCTCCTCGTGGCCCATGCAAGTTGTGCTGACATGAAGGATTTGGCCCGGCCGCTGAACGACGAAGGACTGGATGCCATGGTAACTTCTTTCCAAGGACCGGGCGTTTACCCTTTTTCCATGAAGCAAGCCCTCACCGGCGAGGACTACGCCGCCATTTACGCCGATGGTTCCCACATGCGAGCCGCAGGACACAAGGTATTGGCCGATGCCCTGGCAGCTTTCATCACTACCAATGGATTGATAAAGTCGGAAAAATAGGTTTTCCGCAAAAATCAGGCCTTTTGAGGCAAAAGCGCGGCTCAGCGGCTGCATATTTCACCTTTTCAGAGACGGAGCCTCTCAGTTAGCGTATCGGCACGCGATTTTTCCGCCATGTTTAACGACAAAGCAATTTTGATTACCGGGGGCACTGGCTCCTTCGGCAAGCGGTGTGTGAAGATTCTTCTCGAGCGGTTCAAACCGAGAAAGATTATCATCTACTCCCGTGACGAACTGAAGCAGTTCGAAATGCAACAGGAGTTCAGCGGCGACATGATGCGCTACTTCATCGGGGATGTCCGCGATGGTCAGCGCCTCACCCAAGCCATGCGTGGGGTGGATTACGTCATCCACGCGGCAGCACTCAAGCAAGTCCCGGCTGCCGAATACAATCCGCTGGAATGCATCAAGACCAACGTGCACGGCGCGGAGAACGTCATCCAGGCCGCCATCCAGAACGAGGTGGAAAAGGTCATCGCCCTCTCCACGGACAAGGCGGCGAAACCCATCAATCTCTACGGCGCCACCAAGCTCTGCTCGGACAAGCTGTTCGTGGCCGCGAACAACATCTCCGGCGGTCATCGCACGCGCTTCTCCGTGGTGCGCTATGGTAATGTGGTCGGTTCCCGCGGCTCCGTGGTACCGTTCTTCAAGAAGCTGCTGGAGGATGGGGTGAAAGAGATTCCCATCACTGATGAACGCATGACCCGCTTCTGGATCACCTTGACCCAGGGTGTGGATTTCGTGCTCAACAATTTCGTTCGCATGAAGGGCGGCGAGATCTTCGTGCCGAAGATCCCATCTATGCGCATCACCGATCTCGCCGAAGCATTGGCACCCGGAGTGCCGACGAAGATCGTGGGCATTCGTCCCGGCGAGAAATTGCACGAAGTGATGTGCCCGGAAGATGACTCGCATCTGACGCTGGAATTCCCGGATCACTATGTCATCCGTCCGACCACCAATGTGGCCCACGCAGTGGACTACTCGGTGAACAATCTGGGCGAAAAAGGCACTCCGGTCCCGACTGATTTCGAATACAATTCCGGCACCAACCCGGTGTTTCTCACACAGGAAGAGTTCCGCAATCTCGAATAGCCATGAACCCGCTGCCGTATGGCCGCCAGTGGATCACGGAAGCGGACATCAAGGCCGTCACGGACGTGCTCCGCTCTGATTGGCTGACGCAAGGTCCGGCCATCGAGCGGTTCGAACGCAAGGTCGCGGAATACTGCGGAGCCAAACACACCGTTGCCGTCTCCAGCGCCACCGCCGCGCTCCACATCGGTGCCCTCTCGTTGGGACTTGGCCCGGGCGACCGCCTGTGGACTTCCCCAAACACTTTCGTGGCCTCCGCCAACTGCGCCCGTTACTGCGGTGCCGAGGTGGATTTCGTGGACATCGATCCGCGCACGTACAACCTAAGCATCGCGAAGCTCACCGCCAAACTGGAACAGGCCGCCAAGGAAGGGAAGCTGCCCAAGGTCGTCGTGCCCGTTGATTTCGCCGGCCAGTCTTGCGAACTCGATAAGCTCAAGCCGCTCGCCGACAAATACGGTTTCGCCATCATGCAGGATGCCTCCCACGCGATCGGTGCCAGGTATCATGGCCAGCCGACGGGTGATGGACGCTTCAGCGATCTCACCATCTTCAGTTTTCACCCGGTGAAGATCATCACCACGGGCGAAGGCGGTATGGTCGTGACAAATCGCACGGACCTTTACGAAAAACTCATTCGCCTCCGGACGCACGGCATCACGCGCGATCCGAAGCTGCTCACGCAGGAATCGCATGGCGGCTGGTATTACGAGCAACTGGAGCTGGGCTACAATTACCGCATCACTGATCTGCAGGCCGCACTCGGCGCGAGTCAGATGGAACGTCTGGAAGAGTTTGTCACCCGCCGTCGCGCCTTGGCCGATCGTTATAGCGAGTTACTGAAATCGTTCCCACTCACCCTGCCCCATCAGCACCCGGACACCAATTCGAGCTGGCATCTCTATGTCATCCGGTTGCAACTGGACCGCATCCAGAAATCGCACCGGCAAGTGTTCGAGGAATTGCGGGCCAATGGCATCGGCGTGCAGTTGCATTATATCCCGGTGCACACTCAGCCTTATTACCGCGAGCTGGGTTTCAAGTCGGGGGATTTCCCCGAAGCCGAGAAATACTACGGCGAGGCCATCAGCCTCCCAATGTTCGCCGCGATGACCGATGCCGATCAGGACCGCGTGGTGGAAACGCTTAAGCAGATTTTGGGATAAGTCAGGTCATGACGGGAAACACCCTCATCATCCGCGCCGATGCCAGTTCCCATATGGGGACCGGCCATGTGATGCGGTGCCTCGCCCTAGCTGAGCCTTGGCTCGCAGCCGGCAGTAAAGTCATCCTCGCCGCCCAGCAGATGCCGGAAGCCTTGGGGCAACGCGCGCTCAAAGCGGGAGTCATTCCCTTCTCCATTGGCGGCGAACCAGGCGGTCTCGAAGATGCACAGCAAACAGCCTCACTAGCCGAACAACATCCAGGAGCCTGGCTGGTATTGGATGGCTATCAATTCGGCGAACCCTATCAAGAAGTAATCAAGCAATCGGGTGCGAAGATGTTGGTGGTGGATGACTTTGGTGGCCCGGCTAATTACCCGGCCGACTTTGTCCTGAACCAAAATCTAGGCGCAACGAAGGCGTGGTATCCGCAAAAGGCAAAATCAACCCGACTGCTACTCGGAACACGCTACGTTCAATTGCGCGGTGAATTCTTGCAGCAGGATACGGCGGAACGTGATCCGGAGCAAAAGCCTACCAACATCCTGGTCACACTCGGAGGCAGCGATCCCGATAATGTGACGCTGAAAGTTATCACGGCACTGCAAATCCTTTCCGATGTGGAAGCCACAGTCGTCATCGGCGGCAGTAATCCCCACTGGGAAGATTTACAGGCCTGCGTCGGCAAGGAATCGAAGAACATCCGATTGATCCGCAACGCGAGCAACATGCCGGAATTGATGACGCAGGCAGACTTGGCCATCGCCGCCGGTGGCACCACCGCGTGGGAGCTGGCCTATTGCGGCGTCCCCATGATGACCATCGTGCTGGCGGACAACCAGAAATCCAACGGCAAGCAACTGGCTGCAGCTGGAGTCTCCATTAACCTGGGCTGGCATGAGGACCTGACCGCAGAAGGAATGGCCACGCAGATAAAAGCGTTGGTAGCAGACCATGCCAAGCGTCAGGAGATGGCGGAGAATGCCTGGGAATTGGTAGATGGCTTGGGCTCGATGCGGGTATGGTTGCGCTTGAATGAGAACTCTCTGAACTTACGGGCCGCGAACAAAGAGGATGCGAAACTCATCTTCGACTGGGCGAACGATCCGGGTGTGCGAGCCGTATCGTTTTCCACCGAGCCCATCGTGTGGGAAAACCATCTGACTTGGTTCACCGCCAAGTTAGGCGATGCGAATTATCACATCTGGGTAGCGGAAGATAAGGCCGGAACTCCCATCGGACAGGTGCGTTTTCAGATCGAAGGCGATACGGCCATGATCTCCATCAGCCTGGATGCGGGCCACCGAGGCAAGAATCGTGGCTCATTGCTTATCTGGACAGCCTGCCGGAAGCTCTTTACCGAGTCAGACGTCAGTCAGGTTCTGGCGTATATCAAAGCGGACAATCAGGCATCCATGCGGGCTTTTGAGAAGGCGGGCTTTCATGATTGGGATGAGGCGACGGTGCAAGGGGCTGCCGCCTGGGTGTGCTGCATGGAACGAGCTGACACCGCAGATTAGCCCCAGCAGACATCAGGAACGGGAGTTACTCGACCTTGGATAAATAGGCGATCAAGCCTCAACGATTCCTGGCAGCCCTTTGAATTTGGTTCGTCTTTTTCCCTCCGGCTGTGCATTTTGAGACGCACAACGTGATGAGCACAGAATTGGTCATAGGTGAGCGCAAAGTCGGGCCGGGGCATCCGGTGTATGTGATCGCGGAACTCTCCGCGAATCACGGGCAGGACTTTGACCAGGCGGTGCGCATCATCCGCGCGATGAAAAAATCCGGCGCGGACGCCGTGAAGGTGCAGACCTATACGGCGGACACGCTCACCATCCCGTGCAACAACGAATACTTCCGCATCGGCGGCGGCACACTCTGGGATGGCCGCACCTTGCACGATCTCTATCAAGAAGCCTATATGCCATGGGAATGGCAACCCAAGCTTCAGGCCGTCACGGAAGAGCTGGGTATGGATTTCTTTTCCACGCCGTTCGATGATTCGGCGGTCGATTTTCTCGAAGCGATGGCGGTGCCGGTGCAC
>CAZRGY010000090.1:0-10978 GCA_964599715.1 uncultured Verrucomicrobiota bacterium
GGAGGCAAAGGCCGGATGCTAGAGTACCGCAGGACAGGATGCATCGGCGGAGTCAAGTTGAACGGATCGAATGGGAAGGCTACTTCGGGAAGCGGTGAATTAGTTGAGTGAAGGGAAAGGGAGCTGTCAACGCAGCAGGCGGTGACACCGGATCAAGGGATCAACCGTATCCGGTAATACCGGTTGGTCAGCGCGCCAAGGTTCGGGTCCAGCACCTGGATGGCACTGTTCGTGGCGGTATTCGTGGTGATGGCTGACCAGTTGGTCAGGTTCGTGCTGACCTCCACGGCATACACCAGGCCAGTATCTGTGTTGAACCGGAAAACCAGATTGCTCACGCCCGAGACATTGGTGACAGCCGGCAGGGTGTTCGTGAACGGCGTGTAGAGGCTTAGGTTGATGCGAGGCGAATTGGCGAAGACTTCCAGATTGTCATACGCCTGCGCGCGCACCAAATAGCGGCCTGCGGTCGGATTCGTCCATGTGATGTTGTAGGGCGATGCCGTGCTGGTCCCGATGATATTCGTCAGCGCTGCGAGATTGGTGCCCACCCCATACTGGAAGACCACCCTGCGGATGCTACCATCCTCATCATCCGCCGAGGCCCGGAGCACCACATTGCTCCCGGCCTTGATGGCTAAGCGCAACGCCAAGTTCGTGATGTTGACCGTGGGGGCGGCGTTAGACTGCTGAAAAACCGTGATGACGCAACTACCACCAGAGCGCTCCTTCGTCATCACAAAAGTCCCCTCCGTCGAAAACACGCGAGAGAGGGATTGGCCAGACACGATGTTCGCTCCGGCAAATACATCGGCTCCATCCAACAAAAGCTTATGGAAACCACTGCCTGCGGCCGTGAATACAATGGTATCGCCCGGGGCTACAGTGAGGGCAGAAGGAGAAAAACCCGAGGAAGTAACGGTGACATTTGTTGTTATAGCCAGCGCCTCCCCGGCGAATAGATTCGCCAGTAAAACGACCCAAAGGGCACACCAAACCTTGCAACGACTTATCATTCAATACTCAGGTTGCCCCGTATGTAAGGCGAAACCTCTGGGTTAAACAAGCTTCATGGCCAGAGGTTGCGCGGAAAGTTACAGCCCTGTCACATGCCACCCCGAATCGAGCGCAAAAAATGCCCACCCTGGTAACCAGAGCGGGCAAATCGCCTGATAAAGCGGGCTGACGCAGTTACGGCTTCAAAGCTTTCACAAAGGGCTTGCCCACGGACCCCGCTGGCACTTCCACCCGCAAGGCTGCGGCCATGGTCGGCGCGATATCGGTGATATAGAACTCGTCCGCATACCGGCCCGGCTGGAAGGAGCTGCCGTAGAAGCATACCGGCACGTGGGTATCGTAGGCATAAGGCGAGCCATGGCTCGTGCCGCTGGGATAACCGCTCATGAGCAGGAAGGGCTTCGTCACCATCACCACATCACCGCTGCGCTCGGCGCTATAGCCATTAAAGACCCTCTGACCGAGCTGACCTGGTGTGCGGCCATCCAGCAACTGTTCCCGGCTGTAAACGGCCTGGAACTTGCCGGTATCGAGCGCCCACTCGCGGATGAAGTTGCAGAGATCATTCGGCGCGAGCTTCTTCTCTTCGAGCAACTGGTGATTGAAGTAGAGGTTGCCCTCGACCGGTTTCGGGTTGAGGAAGTATTTACCAGGACCAAACTTCTGGTCGAGTTTGCCCAACAGATCCACCATGAGTTCCGTATCCTTCACGCGCCCGCCACCAAAGCCATTCTGCGCCGCCTGTTCCGGAATGGGCGCCACGCCGTGATCTGCCGTGAGCACCATCATCACATTCTTCATCCCGATTTTCTGGTCGAGATATGTGAAGAGATCGGCCAACTGGCGGTCCAGACGCAAGGTGATGTCCATGACTTCCTGTGAATTCGGCCCGAAAAGATGGCCGCAGTAATCGATGGAAGAAAACGAGACGCATAACATGTCCGGCTGCGTGCCCTGCCCCAGCTTCTCGCCCTCAATGGCGGCCTTGGCCAGTTCCAGCAGCACTTCATTGCCATAAGGCGTGGGCATGATGGTCTCAGTGCCGTCACCCTTGGAATCAAAGATCGTATGCGGAAATGTGCTGGCCTTTTCACCCGCCAGTTTGCCCTCACTGATGCCGTCGTCGGGCATGGTGTAATGCTTCTTATCGATGAGGTGTGTCCAAGTCTTGCCGATGTAAGAGGCGGGGATTTTTTTGGCGTTGAAAGCCTGCATCCAAGGCGGCAGTTCATTCATGTAATAGGTGCTGCTGACGAAATTGCCGCTCTTGGACTCGAACCAATACGCTCCAGTCGGCTTCATGCCCGCCGGCAAGACTGCGCCACGGTCCTTCATCGAGATGCCCACGACCTTGGAGCCGTAGTGCATGCGCATGCTGTCAGAAAGGGTGGTCCCCATGAAATTGCGCGGGGACATCTGCCCTTTTGCCGACGTGGTGCCCACGCCTTGCACGGACTTGTCCTCCACGCAATACATCGAGCGGCGGGTCTTCTTGTCGAACCAGTCGTTCTCGATGATACCATGGACCGCAGGCGGCGAACCGCTGAGGAACGTTGCATGGCCCGGCGCCGTCTTCGTGGGGTAATAGGGAAAATGCGCGTAGGTCATGAACGCACCGTCCTTGGTGAAAGTCCGGAAACCGTTCGTGGTAAAGTGTTGATCAAAGCGCTCCAGATAATCGTAGCGAAGCTGGTCCACCAGGATGGCCACGACGAGTTTGGGAGTTTCCGCTCGTAATTGAGGAGCAGCCAGAAAAGCCACCGCAGCGGCGCAGAGCATCAGGAGTCTCTTCATCTTCATAAAGTAAATGGCATCAGGACAGACTGCTGCCCGGGGTGCAAAATTCAGATTACCCGCAAACAGAAGCAGACCTTGCAATGTGGAGCAACGGGAAAAGCATGCGCCTTTCACCGGGGTCACTTGCCGAACAACTTGCTGAAATCGAAATGGAAGATGAGGTGAAGACCCGTCAGGAAAGTGAAGAGATACACTAAGCGCATGAAAACCTTCTCAGATACTTTACGATTCAACCACACCCCCAGCCACACACCGAATGGTAAAATCGGCAACAGGGTGGCGCTTTTGATCAAGGTCTCTTTGTTGATGAGCGCGTGAGTCGCCAGCAGAGGCACATCGATCATAGAACGGTCCAAAATGAAGAACGGCATCTTGATCCAGTTCACACAAGTGAAGATGAGGATGTTTGTGGCCACGAAAACTTCCTTTGCCAGCTTTTGCGGCACCAAGTAAAGCGCCGCCACCGGACCGGCTCCATGAGCGAAAGTGGAGGTGATCCCGATACCCAGCCCGAACGGCCAGGCTATCTTATGGTTCGGTTGAAAGGCTTTCTCCGCCGCGAAGATGCGATCCTTGAACAACTGGAAAAGCACAAATGTGATCGCCAGCAAGCCGATGACGATATTGAACTGTCGGGAGGAAAAATGTCCGATGAGCTGAACGCCCACCAGCACCCCGATGACCACCCCAGGCATGACTAGCATCGCGCTGCGCTTCTCCCACTTGCCCCAGTAGTGATACAGCGTGAAAGCATCTCCCGCACACAAGAGCGGCAAGAGAATCCCCACCGCGTCCTTGGAGCCGAACGCCATCACACATAGTGGCGTCGTGAGCATGCCCAAGCCGCCGCCAAAGCCCGCCTTCGACAGGCCGATGAACAGCACTGCCGCATATGCGATCAACCAACTGGTGATACTTGCATCCGCCACGCGCCCATTCGTGTAGGGGCCACAGCCCGGGGTGTCGAGCGCGAACGTGCGACGGGAAATCGCCAGCAAACGGAGATTGGCAAACCCTTAACCCCTGCTAGTCTGGTCATGATTACCATCTGGTTTATGAAAGCGCCCTTTGTAATTTTGGCCCTAACCACCTGTCTGGCCGTCTCGCAGACCTTCGCTGCTCCGTCTGCACCCGAAGTGAAGGCCACCCTTACCAAGGCCACCCAATACATGCGCTCCATCGCCACGGAAGGAGGCTATCTCTGGCGTTATTCTGAGGATCTTAAAATCCGCGCGGGCGAGAACAACGCCACCGACACCCAGATCTGGATCCAGCCGCCTGGCACTCCTGCCATGGGTGAAACTTTCCTGAAAGCCTACGCCGCCAGCGGTGATTCCATCCATTTGGAGGCTGCTCGCGATGCCGCCTACGCTTTGGCCCAAGGCCAGCTTGAGTCTGGTGGTTGGGATTACCTTGTCGACTTCGACCCGGCGAAAGCTGTGCTCACCTATCGTCGCACCGATGCCGGCAAACTAACTGCCGCCGAGATAGCCAAGCGCAAGAACATCTCCACCTACGACGACAACAACACGCAGGATGCCTTGCGCTTCCTGATGCAATACGTGGCCGTGGTCAAGGATTCGACGAATCCGAAAGAGAAAGAGATCCGCACCGCTCTTGCTTACGGCCTTAAGAAAATGCTGGAGGCGCAGTATCCCATCGGGGCTTGGCCGCAACGTTATGATGGCAAGCCCAAGAGCGTGACCGAGTATCCCATCAAGAAAGCCACCATCCCCATGGATTATCCGCGTCAACATCCCAAAGCGGATTACAAGGGCTATTACACCTTGAACGACAATGCCATCGCGGACTGCATCGACGTCATGATGACTGCGCACAAGCAATTCGGTGACGCCCGCTATCTGGCTGCCGCGAAAAAAGCCGGAGACTTCCTGTTGCTTGCTCAGTTACCTGAGCCTCAACCCGTCTGGGCCCAACAGTACAACCAAAAGATGGAACCTGCCTGGGCTCGCGCCTTCGAACCGCCTGCGGCCACCGGCGGCGAAAGCAGCGGCGCCATCCGCACCCTCATGCGTCTCTATATCGAGACCGGTGATGAAAAATACATCGAGCCTATCCCGCGCGCCTTGGCTTGGTACAAACGCTCGGAGATCGCCCCCGGTCGCTGGGCCCGCTATTACGAACTCACCACCAACAAACCCATCTATGGCGATCGCGATGGCAAGATCTACTACCGCTTGCAAGACATCAGCAAGGAACGCCAGACCGGTTACGGTTGGGAGAGCGATTTCGGCGTGCGCAAGACCATCGCGCAATGGGAGCAGTTGCAAAAAGATGGACGCGAAAAGATGCTCGCCAAGCTGCAACCCAAACCGATGTCCGACAAGACCCGCGCGGAAACACAAAGTAAACTCGCTTCCAAAGTGGAGAAAGCCATCAAGGAACTGGATTCGCAAGGCCGCTGGATGACTGATGGAAAATTCGTGAAAGAAGTCAAAGACCTGTCCTTTGGCCGCCGCATCGAGACCCGCACTTTTATCGAGAATATGCGGACGTTGAGCGACTACTTGGAAGCCCTCCGTCTTTCACGTTGACGTACGTGCAGGCAGCTCAGTTCAATGATTGGGGATTAGCAACATGGAACCGTTGAAAAACACCGGCACGGAATCAAGCGCAAGCCCTGCCCTGGCGGAAATACCTTTTGAACAACTGGATCGCGGGGTCATCTTTCTCTGGCGGATGCAGCACCTCATCGGAACCGTGATTTTGCTTGGTCTGTTAGGCTTCGCTGGTGCCGGGTTTGCCTTGGCCCTGCCTGAGGTGGGTCTCCTCATGCTCATCGCTTTTCTCAGCCTCGCACTGCTGCGGCTGGTACTGCTCTTTTGGATGCCTAGGAAAAGATATGCCGCCTGGGGCTATCGTCTCACCGGACAGGTGTTCGAGACGCGTTACGGGGTTTTCACCAAAGTGACGCAAATGGTGCCGCTCTCCCGCCTCCAGCACGTCGATCTGCAACGCGGCATCATTGAACGGCGACTGGGACTCGCAACACTGGTCCTGTTCACCGCTGGTACTAACAACTCCGTCGTCCTGATTCCCGGACTGAAAGCAGAAGTGGCCGCTGACCTGCGCGATAAACTCGTCCTCTCGGAGGGTGATGATGGAGTCTGATTCTGTCACGCCCCCGCCAGCCCAGATGCCACCACCTTTACCGGCGGACGACACCCCGCCACCCCTGCCCCCTCTCTCCAGCCCGCCCCGGCGGCTGCATCCCTACACTTTGCTGATCAGCCTTTGGAAGGTAGTGACCAACTTGTTGCTGCCCGCCTTCATCGTGCTCTTCGTCAATCCCGGGAGCAATCTCGGCTATCTCCTGCTCGGGCTGCTGGTCCTGAACATAAGCACCTCGCTCATCCGCTATTTCACCTTCACCTATGCCATCGAAAACGGCGAATTGATCACCCGGGAAGGCTGGCTCTCCCGCAAAGAACGGAACATTCCACTCATCCGGGTTCAAGATGTGCGTCTGCAGCAAGGCATCCTGCACCGACTTATCAAGGTGGCAGATGTCCAGGTAGAGACGGCTGGAGGTTCGCGCGCAGAAGCATCGCTGTCCGTCCTGTCGTTGGCAGAAGCCGAACGTTTGCGTCATGAACTTCGTTCCCCCGCCCAGCAACAGTCCGCCTCAAAAATAGCCCCCGAACCGGTTCCGGCAAACACCATCCGCAAGTTGAGCGTCCGTGAACTCATCATTTCCGGCCTCACCTCGAACCGGACCGCTTCCACCAAGGCCGTGATCGCCGGTCTCTTCGCGCTCTTGGATGACTTCATCGGTCAGGATGTCTATGAACGCTACGTGAATAAAATTGTCGGTCTCGTTGAGCGGACGGTGTCTTCGGGCAGTTCCCCGGATTGGTTAAGCATCGTGCTCGCCAGTGTCGCTGTGATTACCGCCAGCGCGATCTTCTCCGCCATCGGCGCGGTAGTCCTTTTTTACGGCTTCACCCTCTCGCGGCAAGGTGAGGATTTGCAACGTCGCTATGGCCTGTTCACCCAACGCTCCAGCAATCTGCCTCGGCGCCGCATCCAAGTCATCAAGATCGAGGAAACCGTACTCCGCCGAATCTTCGGGCTGGCCACCGTCTACGCCGACACCGCCGGCAGCAACCTGCAGCAGCCCAATGAACAGCAGACCGGCCACAACGTCATCCTGCCGGTGATCCCCCGAGCCGAGGCGGAAACGCTGCTGCCTCAGTTGCTCCCGAATTTCCATGAATCACCCGAAGCCTGGCGGCAGGTCTCGCGGCGTGCCATCCTGCGAGGCACTGTAAAAGGCTCAGCAATTTGCTCCCTCTTGGCTGCCGTCCTTTGCTTGCTCTCTCCCGATTGGACGAGCCTCTGGCCTCTGCTGTTTGTCCCCCTGGTTTACGGTATCAACCTGCTCAACTACCGCCATCTGGGCTATCAAACTGGTACGGAGCATTTCCGCACCCGGCGCGGCTGGCTGGGCCGCAGCACCCATGTGGTGCCCTTGCGAAACATTCAATCCGTGGTCCTGCATCAGACCATCTTTGACCGGCGACACCGGGTGGCAACCCTGATCATTGATACCGCTGGCCAAGCCTATACTGGCGGCGGGCCACGCATCAGCAATGTGCCCTTGGCGGAAGCTCTAACCCTCGCGGCAGAACTCTCCCGCCAGGCCGCGCAACTGCGCTATCGTTGGTGACAGACACCTCCGGCTCCTGTCGTTTCACGGACGGACAACGCATCGAACTTGTTCCCCGATAGGCTTTCCTCTACCGTCCACCCTATGCGACGCATCTTCTTCGATTACCAGGCGGGCACTCCGGTGCGCCCCGAAGTATTCGAAGCCATGCGCCCGTGGCTCACGGAACATTTCGGCTCTACCTCCTCCTTTCACCAGCAAGGCTTGCTGGCCCGTCAGGCATTGATTGAGGCCCGCACCCAGGTCGCCGAGTTCCTGAACGCCGAGACTCCTGAATCCATCATCTTCACCAGCGGCGGCACGGAGGCGGTCAATCTCGCCATCAAGGGCGCCGCCCTCGCGGGCAAGCGCTTGGGCAATCACATCGTCTGTTCCACCGCGGAACACCCCGCTGTCAGCGGCTCGGTGGCCTGGTTGGAAACCCAAGGTTTTCAAGCTACCAAAGTCGCGGTGAAATCGGATGGCACAATCGATCCGGAGGCTATTCGGGCGGCACTGACCGATGAAACCATTCTCATCTGCCTGCATCATTCGAACTTCGACATCGGCACCGTCCAGCCGGTGAAAGAGATCACCACCGTAGCCGCAGAACGCGGCATCCCGGTATTTGTGGATGCAACCTTCAGTGCTGGCTGGTTGCCGATTGATGTGCAAGCACTCGGCGTGCAATTGCTCGCCCTCAGCCCTTCGCGTTTCTACGGACCAAAAGGCGTGGGGGTGCTCTACCGCAATCGCCGCACACCTATGCAAAATATTTTGCACGGAGGCGTGCAAGAGGATGGCCGGCGACCAGGCTCAGAGAATCTTCCCGGCATTGTGGGTGCGGGAATCGCCGCGGCCTTGGCCCAAAGCGAGCAGCCACAACGATCCGCCCATGTCCAAGCACTTCAAGAAAAGCTCTGGCAGGGACTGGTTAAATCAGTCCCCGAACTGACCTTCAACGGTCCCGCCCCTAGCTCACATCGCCACCCCGCGAACATTCACTTCAGTCTTGCCGGTTTGGAAGGCGAGGCCGTGGTATTGCGCTGCGACCTGAAGGGTATCGCCCTGCACAGTGGCACTGCCTGTGTCACCAAGGCGTTAAAAACTTCCCCGGCCCTCGCTGCCATCGGCCAGGCACCTTCGCTGGCCAAAGGAGCATTGCTCCTCACCTTGGGACAAGAAAACACAGATGAGGATGTGACCCGCTTTCTGGAACTCTTCCCCGGCATCGTCGCGGAACTGCGTGAGTTGATGCCGTGATCAGATTCCGCTCGCTGGCGGCACTTCCACATTCACTGACGCTTCGCCTTTGCCCATGACGATATGCACCGGCATCCGCGCCATCTTCTCGAAGACCTGCCCTTTGCGCCGTAGCGGCCACCATTCGTAAAGGTAGATCTCCATCGGCCGCCACATCGCCACCCATCCGGCGATCATCAAGCTCTCCCGGACGAAGGTTAGCAAAGTGCCACCTTCCCGCATCGCCAGCAGCTCCACTCCGAAGAGACACGCTCCAAGAAATAACAGCCCGATGATGAGGCTCGTCCGCCCCGTTTTCATCAACCGTTTGAACTCCATCCAGTTCAGCTTTGCCCGGTAGGCAAAGTAATGGTGAATGGCATCCGAGGTCGTCTTGAGCGCGTCCGGCCATTCCGGCATGCGGTCCAGTTGCACCACCAGTTCAATCGGTTCATTCCGGGGAAACTCCTGCGCCCAGCTCACGATGAATTCTTCCGCATCCTGATCCAGATCCTTTTCTTGGAACGGCGAAGGATCCATGGAATTGAAGAGCTGGCCGATCTCCCGCAAACGCAAGCGGATCTTGTGATGATGGATGGGCTTTTTCATATGCGACCCCAGAAACGTTCGAGATAACAAGCCGTTTCCTAGCCTAATTTGGTCGCAAAGACCACTACACACTGGACCTAATTTGCGGATTATTGAACCCCGATTGGGAAATCCCATCGCAAGAAGAAACGTTGCCCTAGAAGACCGTTAATTCGCCACCGCCTGCTCGCGCAGCACCCGGATGACAGCCTCTTCCACTTTATTGAGCTGGAAGGGTTTGGCGATGTGTGGGTTACCCGTAGAGGAAAGGAAATCACGCGTATCCTCACTGACGACATCGCCCGTTAGGAAGACAAACCGGCGAGCCAGTCCGGGTTTGATGGTGATGGCCCGCTTGTAGAATTCCTGACCATCCATCACCGGCATGCGGAAATCTGAAAGCACCACATCAAAATCTTCGTGAGCGATCACATCCAAGGCTTGTTGGCCGTTGTGGCAAAGTTCGGCGTTATAACCAAGCAAGCCAAGCATCTCACCCAGCAACTCGGCGATCGCACGCTCGTCATCCAATATCAAGATGCTCACATTTTCCGCACTCTTGACGTTGGCTCGCGGTTTCTCTTTTTCCACCTTCTCCGGTTCCACCTCTGGCAATTCGGGACCTTGTCGTACCGGCATTTCCAGCACAAACCTTGCGCCACCACCCGTGGCTTCCTCGTAGTAAATGCGCCCTTGATGATCCGCCAAGATGCTGTGCGCGATCGACAGTCCCAAGCCGGTACCTGTGCCCACTTCTTTAGTCGTGAAGAACGGCTCAAAAATACGTGGGATATATTCAGCAGGAACCCCTGGCCCGCTGTCCTGCACCGCCATGATGATATTGCCATTCTGCAGGCTGCTCGTGATGAGCAACCGACGGGGCAGCGGCACTTCCAGCAGGGCATGAATGCTGTTAGTGACCAAGTTCACCAAAACTTGCTGAATCTGGTCCGCATCCAAAAGCGTGTTCGGCAGATCCGGATCCAGCTCAAAGATAAGATCCACACTGGCCACCCGCAGATCGAACCGGCGCAACTCCGCCACGCGCTGGACGAGCTCATTCAGATTCGTCATGCGTTGTTGCGCGGGCTGTTCACGGGCAAAAGACAGGAAGTTGTTCACCAGCTTCGCCGCCCGGTTTGCCTCTGAAGCGACTTTCTCCAAATCCGTGCGCGTCTGGTTATTGATGTCATGCCGGGCAAGCACCAATTCCAGATAGCCTTTGATGACCGCGAGCGGATTGTTCAACTCATGCGCCACCCCGGAGATCAATTGTCCCAGCGCCGACAGCTTCTCCGCCTGCCGAAGCTGCTGTTCTAGACGGGTGCGCTCGGTCAGTTCCCGGATAAAAAACTGGTAGGCCGGCCGCCCGTCGAATTTGATGACTGCGCCATCCACCTCGGCCGGAGTACTGCTGCCATCACGCCGGGTGATCTTCACCTGACGGGATTGGCGCAAAGCCGAGAACCATTCCGGTCCATCATTCGGCTTTGGCTTGCCATCGCTCAATTCCAAGAAAGTGCCCAGCGGCTGGGGCACACTGTCCATTCGCGGAACCCCGAGCAAACGGCGGGCCGTCTGGTTCAGTTCCAACACCCGCATATCTTCGGTGGCGGCGATCACAATACCTTCGCTCGCCTGATCAAACAGACTGCGGTAACGCTC
>CAZRGY010000091.1:0-10971 GCA_964599715.1 uncultured Verrucomicrobiota bacterium
GGTGGCTGCTGGTTTTAACGAGGCACCCCGCCATGTCGCCTGAAAGACTGCCTGCCGGTCATTATCCTGCTCGAAGTATCCCAAAGTGCCGACGATTTTATTGGTGCCCACGGTCAGTTCGAGGGTGGTGGGGTTGCCCATCTCTTTCCAACCAGCACTAGGGAGACATATCTGAGCACTGTGGCCGAAAGCCTGGCTCGGAATAGTGCGGTCGGCAGACCAGAACATGTGCACGATGTAGGCGGGGATACTAAGATCCCGTTTGAACAACCAGGCACCACCTTCAGTGAATTGCAGCAGACGTTGTTCCTCGCGCGTGAATGTATCTGCCCTTACAGACCAGCCCGGGGGAGGTGGATCGGTGCGGACGAGCCAATGCGGAGAATCCAGCACATCCCTGCTGGACCCAGCCACGGCTTTCCAGAGCAGCATACTTAGCATGGGCAAAACGAGCACTGCTACCAAGATCACGCCGGAGTGCTTGAGTGGAGCCTGAGGCAGCGCAGCTTTGACTCCAGACGAGTCCGCTTTCTCAAGGCGTGGGCGCATGAACCAAGCCATCAGCCCGAGGGTTAGAAAGATTCCGGTACTAGCCCACATGCCCACCGGGTCGTGGGCTTTCTCGAATCCTGCCTGCCCTTGTTGCTGTACCGCTTTGGTAAGCACGATGATGCGGATGACATTGCCGATCACGGCCGTGCCGACTCCTGCACCAATCAATACCAGACGGCGCCATGGTGTCAGGCGCAGATAAGCCCCCAGAAAAACGGAAGCCATCAGGCTCGAGAGCAGCGATTGTATGCCGCTACAGGCTTCATCAATGCCCACGAGACCATTGCTCAACTCGATGACGTTGCCGCGTTGCAAGCTGGGGATGCCGAGCCAGTTCAGGCAATCCACAGCGATACGGGTGGCGACGGCTAACAAGCCATTCGTGAGTGTGCCTTCGACCAATGATGGCCAGGGCACGGCGAGTGCCAGAAAAAGGACGGGAACCACCAAGGCACGCAGCCAGTGGCGTCCCCCCCAACTTAACAAAATACCGAACGTCAAACCGGTGGCTCCTAGTTGTAATAACCAGCCGCTCAATCGCCAGAATGGATCTGCCTGCCGGATGAACTCTCCTGCGAAAAGCGGGATGAGAGACAGACCGCACAAGAGCTTACCGCTTTTCTGCTCACTTGAATCAGGGATGCGTGAACCGTTGAAACTGATCAACCGGCTCCAGCACAGCATGAGGGCGAGGAAGGGGACGGCGTAGCCGTATTCATACTGCGGGTTGAGTTTCCATTCGATCGATAGATGGGACCAAGTCCATAGCCAAGTGGCGGCGATTGCTGCCAAGGCGGGCCATGACTGTCTCAGCATCGGGTTCATTTGGCAGCTTTGTCCAAGGCAGTCTGCAGCAATTCTTTTTCTTCCGGCAGGATGTCCTCTGCTTTGCGTCCCAGTTCCAGAAAAGGGCGGGCTTCCTTTACTCGTCCCGCCTCAGTGAGCAGGATGCCCCAATAGGCGGCCATGGCCGGAATCTTTTTGACCTCCGGAGACAGCTTGTCCATGAGGGCCACGGCTTCCTTCAATTTACCTTCTTCGCGGAGGGAGAAAGCATAGGTGGAGATGGCGGCTGGATCATCCGGATGCTGCTCGTAATTTTCTCGGGCCAGTTCCTTGGCTTTCGGCAGATTCTGGCCCAGCAGCAGGCTGAGCATGGCGTAGTTGTTCTTGATGATCGGGTCCTCTGGTAACAACTCGGTGATCAGCTCGGTGACACGTAACAAACGGCGGCTGTCGCCAGTGTCATGGTAGATCTTGTGTAATGCTTTCAGGGCGGGAATACGTCCGGTCTCGCCTCGCGCCAATACCCACCAAATCTCTTCGGCCTCGGCGTGCCACTCCCAGCCTTGGGCCAGTTTCGCCAGCAAGCTGCGGCTGTGAGGATCGATGCCGACCGAGGCCATGGCTTGCCGCCAGGAGCTGCGGGAAGACCCCCACAAGTTCATTTCGCGCTGAGCGCGTGCTTGAAAGGCCAGGCGCAAGAAATCCAATTCCTGCCAGTTGCTCTTGGTTGCTAGTGGCAGCAGCTCTTCCCATTTCTTGAGCTGGGTCAGCGACTCGGCATAGGCCAATCCCATGGCCGGAGAAATCCGGTCCTTATCCGGCAAGGTGGCCACCCAATCGTATGCTTCTTGCGACAGTCCGCGTGAGTTCAACCAAGCGACGAGCTCGGATGCATTCAGGTTTTCTTTCCGGGCGATCTCCTTGGTGGCAGCCAGTTCGGTGGCAAATCGCTTGTCTTTGCTTTGACGCAGCAAATCCAGATACAAGAGCCGATCAGTGAATCTCGCTCCGGGCATCTGAATGATCTTGAGTGCGAGCTCAAGCTGCTTGGGGACATTCTTTTGGCGCAAGTAATCGGCCAGCAGCGCCATGGCCGCTTCCCGGCCCAGAGTGGGGTCACTGATCAGTTTTTCCAAAGTTGCCCGTGAATCACGGACAATCTGCGGCTGCGCTGATAGTAAGCGGATGGAAGCCAGGTTCAGTTGCTCTTGCGAGCCATCGGGATTCAGCTTGAGCGCTTTGGCGAAATGATACTCTGCCGCCTGATACCTCCGTATCTGGATGGCCAAAGCCCCGGCCAGCCGATGGTAATCCAGACCATCTTGCTGCGCCTTGGGAAATCGTTGCAACACCTGGTCGGCGGCGATGAGTTCATTCTGCCGCAATGCGCTTCTGGCCCACATGACCAGATTGGTGAGATTGCCGGGTTCCAGATCGGCCAGCCGGTGCATCCACTGCAAGGAAGCTGGGGAGTTGAACCGATCGGCTTGCAGGGCGAGCATCCGGACTGCTTCCACATTATCCGGGTTCAATTGCAGGACGCGGCGTAAGGTGAGGATCACACTGCGGTAATCGCCCTTGGCATCGAATCCCTTCGCTTGGGCCAAAAGATGTTTCTGCTGTTCGAGTTCGTATTTTTTGGAGCCCCAGCCGCGACCAAATATCAGGGCGAGAATGACCAGCAAGCCGAGGATTACCCAAAGCGGCCGAATGCCGGCAATTCGCCAGAGGCTCGGTGGTTTTTGATCCTGATGTGTTGGCATTTACAAACCCGTTTCAGGCAACATACTGCGAAACGGGGCGAAGGCCAATGAAGTTTGCGAAGCCAAGGAAATCAGTATAAGCGCCACCCACGACAGCTCATACGCTTTGACTGACCTGTGGGGAACCAGAAGACTTGGATGCGCCTTACTTTGCTGCGGCCAGATCTTCCCGGCGTTGGGCCAGGCTCTTGAAGAACTCGGCACCTTCACGCATCCGGCGTTTGAAGACATCTTTGTCCTCCAGCATGGTCTTGAAAATGCGCCACGAGGGAGTGCGCGGGATGAGCAGTTTACCGAAGCGGTTGAAGTAATAGCGTTCGTAGAAATCTTCCAGCGAGTTAAAGATCTCCTCTTTACTCAAGCTGGGATATTCCAAGGTGCTTTGTTGGAAGCCATCCATCTCGACCATGTCGGTCTTGTCCTTCTTGACGAACCAGCTGTTCATCTTGGCCATCTCGTATAGCTCGGTGCCGGGGTAGGGGGCAGCGAGGGAGACCTGGAGACTGAATACATCCAGTTCTTTGGCGAAGTTGATGGTAGTCTCGATGGTCTCACGCGTTTCTACTGGCAGACCCAAGATGAACGTGCCATGGATGACGACGCCCGCCTTGTGACAGTCTTTGGTGAAGCGGCGCATCTCATCCGTAGTGACGCCCTTCTTGATGGTTTTTAGGATGTCATCATTGCCGGATTCATAACCGACCAGAAAGAGGCGCAGGCCGTTATCCTTGAAACTCTGGATGGTGTCGTAGTCCAAGTTGGCGCGGCTGTTGCAGCTCCAAGTGACACCCAGCTTGCCAAGTTTTTTGGCGATTTCGCGCGCGCGTGGAAGATTAGCCGTGAAGGTGTCGTCATCGAAGAAGAACTCTTTCACTTGCGGAAAGAGGTCCTTCATATACGCCATCTCATCCGCCACGTTCTGCGCGCTACGGACGCGATACTTGTGGCCACCGATAGTCTGCGGCCAGAGACAGAAAGTGCATTGGGCCGGGCAACCACGGCCCGTGTACATGGAGATGTAAGGGTGTTGCAGATAGCCGATAAAGTATTTCTCGATCTGCAGATCGCGCTTGTACACATCTGCTACCCACGGCAGCGCGTCCATGTTCGGGATCAGCTCCCGTTCTGGATTATGCTTAATCTTGCCTTCCTTGTCCTTGTAGGAGATGCCGGCGACAGTGGATAGCTCACGACCCTCGGCGACTTCTTTGCAGGTGTAGTCGAACTCTTTGCGAGCCACCCAATCAATTGCCCAAGACCCTTTCAGGGTCTCGGTGGGCAATACCATCGCGTGTGCGCCGACGAAGCCGATGGTAGTGCCAGGTTTTTGGTTCTTGATGGCCTCCGCGATCTTGCTGTCGTTCTTGTACGAGGGCGTCGAGGTGTTGATGATGACGTGATCGTAATCCTTCGCGATCCTCAAGCATTCCTCAACGCTGATGTTATGCGGTGGGCAATCCAGCAGCTTGGAGCCTGGCACCATGGCAGCGGGCTGGGCAAGCCAGGTGGGATACCAGTAACTGGTCACTTCGCGCCGCGCCTGATAGCGAGCGCCAGCACCACCATCAAAGCCATCAAACGAAGGAGGAGATAGAAAGAGGGCGCTCATGCTAGTGATGGTTCGACCAAGTTACTCAAAATACTGTTTAGCAGACTATTAATGTAAAAAAAGACCCACAAGTGATTACTTGTGGGTCTTTGTTACAAACTCGAGCAGATTGTCACAGCCAGATTACTTGTCCTTCGCTGCTTCAATCTTCTTCAGCAAGTCGTCCCGTTGTGAGCTGTCGCCACTTCCACAACCACCACCGGCAGTGTCGGGAGCGATGTCATTGCCGCCGCGGGCGAAAGCTGATTTCGCACCAGACATCTCTTTGTTCACTGCGGCTTTCGCCTCGGCCAAATGGCCCTTGCCGATGGAGACGCCATTGAACGCCTTCACTTTGTAGCCTTCCGTGTAAGGGGCGGGCTTGGAGCCGAAATTGTATTTCATGTTTATCCACGTATCGCGCGGCTTGTTGCTCAGCGCGCCACTCGGATCGTAGCCGCAGTGCACCATGCAATTCTCGCAACGAGGATCGCGGGCTACACCGTCCACTACACCGTATTTCTCCCAATTCACAGTGCCGAGCATCTCCTGATACTTCGGGTAATGCCCGTCGGTCATGAGGTAGCAGGGGGCCTTCCAGCCTTTCACGTTGTAAGTCGGGATCGCCCAGGCGGTGCAAGTCAACTCACGCTTACCAGCCAAGAATTCTTGATACACCGGTGTGCCGAAGATGGTGAACATCTCGCCCCACTTCTCGATGTCTTTGAACTTCTGGCGCGTCAGTTCGCGCGTCAGGAAGAACTCCTTCGGGTCAAAGCCACGACGGGCCACCATGTCTTTCTTGGCGGCATCGTAATCGTAACCAGGGGAGATCGTGTGACCGTCCACATTCAAGTGGGAGAGGAACTTGAACATGTCTTCGAGTTCCTGCACTTCGGTTTCCTTGTAAACGGTGGTGTTCGTGGCCACCTGATAGCCGAGCACCTTAGCCATCTTGATGGCTGCGATACATTCTTTGAAGACACCCTCGCGTTCCACGATGAGATCGTGAGTGTATTCCAAGCCGTCCACATGCACATTCCAGTACATCCACTTGGAAGGCTTGATCACCACCTTCTTCTTGGCTGCTTCGTCAGACTTACGGACCTGCTCGGCTTCCTTTTCCGTGACGAGCTCATCTTTGACGAGTTGCGCCAGCTTCGTCTCCATCTCGGGAGAGTAGTGGGCGGCCATGTATTCGCGCATCTTCTTGCGCATGAAGACACCGTTTGTGCAGACGTAGATGATACGGCCTTGGTCGCGCAGTCCTTGGATCAGCTCCTCGATCTTCGGATAGATCAGCGGTTCACCACCACAGATGGAGACCATGGGGGCATCGCATTCATCGGCCGCACCGAGGCATTGCTCCAACGGCACCATGTCCTTCAAGCTGGTGGAATACTCACGGATGCGGCCGCAGCCGGTGCACGTCAAGTTACAGGTGTGCAACGGTTCGAGCTGCAGCACCATGGCAAATTTCGGGGTGCGGGCTAATTTATGCTTGATGATATGACGGGCAATCTTGACCGTCAGGGCCAAAGGGAAACGCATAGGCTATTATTGGACGTCGGCCAGCAACACCGGCTCGAATTGGTTGTGAGCAGGTGTCTCTGCCGGAAGGGGTTCCGTTAGGGACGGCGTTTCCTGAGCAGGACGTGTATTGTGCAACAAGCCAGGCAACAGGAACGTAGCAGGCGAAATGGTACGGGTGGCATTGATGCCGCCACAGCCGCTGCCCACAAGGGCCAGCAGACTGAGGCTCATCCAAAGCCAGCAGTTCCATTTTTTCCGCATTGGCGTAGTATATGTCACATCGACATGCGCGCAACCACTAATTCTAAGGTCTTGGCCATAAATTGTTTTCATGAAAACAGTAACGGTTTGATGCGGTTTGATGCAGTTCTCGGTCTGCTGCTGTTGATGTGGTTTTGCCTGGTAAACCCGGCTTCAGGAGAGAACACCACCAATGTCTTCGAGTTGCGGGCCCAGAAAGCCTACCAAACGACCCGGGATGCCTATCGGGCTGCGCCGCAGAATGATGAGGCCGCTTGGCGCTATGGCCGGGCGATCTTTGACTTGGCTGAATTTGCCAAGGATGACGATGCCCGGGAGGAACTGGCATTGGAAGGCATCGCCGTTTGTCGGGCACTGGTGGCCCGTTCGCCCAAGCATGCCGCCGGGCACTATTACCTAGGGATGAACCTCGGCCAGCTTGCCCGCACCAAGACCTTGGGCGCCCTTTCTATTGTCCGGGAGATGGAGAAGGTCTTCAAGCGGTCGGCCGAGCTGGACAACAAGGTCCATTATTCCGGGGCGGATCGGTGTTTGGGGATCTTGTATCTTGAGGCCCCGGGCTGGCCGACCAGCATCGGGAGCAAGTCCAAGTCCCGTCAGCATCTCCAGCGTTGCGTGGAAGTAAGTCCAGAATATCCCGACAACCATCTAGAACTGATGGAAGCGTATGTGGAATGGAAGGACACCAAGGCGCTCCAGAAAGCCGCCCAAGATTACGAAACGCTGCTTCCCAAAGCTCACGAGCAATTCAAGGGCGAGCAGTGGGAGGAAAACTGGCTGGATTGGAACAGGCGTTGGCAGGTGATCCAGAACAAGCTCCACAAGTGACCAGACAGTAGAGTTGCCCGTTTTTGCCGCTCGCTGGTTGACTCTTGAGTCCTGACGAAGTTTATTCTCCCTATGCGTTTCACCTTGGTAGCTTTGTTTGTATTGGCATTGTCGTTTGGTTGTGCTTCCAAGCCGGAAGGGGAGAAGAACCCGTTTGTGGATAAATCTTCATCCGTTCAAACGGCGGACCAGCCTAAAGAAAAGCCGAGCAAAAGGGATGGCTCAGACAAGCCGGAGGTAGTGCCGACCAATGAGCTTTCCGGAAAAATCGTTCTGGTTAATGACACTCTGCGCTACGTGGTGGTGGATTTCGGTTTTGGGCTGTTGCCCCAGCCTGAGCAGAAACTATCTGTCTATCGGGCTGGCAAAAAAGTCGCCGAGATCAAGATTTCCTCCCACTCGCGCAATTCCAATTTTGCCGCGGATATCGTCACTGGCAAAGTGGCGGACGGGGACGAAGTGAAGCCTTAAACGGCAATCTGCTAATTTTTTTCAAGCACTCGCGGCTTCTACCACTACCTTGACTGTGAAGGTCGTGCCTTTGCCCGGTGTGCTTTGCACGGTGATGTCTCCTTCTAACAATTTGGCCAACCTTTTGCAGATGGAGAGACCCAATCCGCTGCCACCATGGGTGCGGGCGATGGAGGCGTCTGCCTGGACGTAGGGTTGAAACAGCTTGGCCAGTGCCTCGGGAGCGATGCCTTCACCGGTGTCAGTCACATGGAAGATCAAAGTCCTTTTCTTGAGCCCCTCGGATTCAGTCGCCCCCGGTAAGGATTGTATCTCGGCGCGCAGTTCTACATGGCCGTTGTGGGTGAACTTGATGGCGTTGCTCACCAAGTTGTTGAGGATCTGACGCAAGCGGCCCGGATCGGTCAATACGATGGCTGGCAGTTTGTCATCAGCCACGATACGCAGGTCGATGCCTTTGGTTTGTGCTGAGGGGCGGAACAGATGGCAGACCTCTTGCATCAACTCGCGAGGGCCAAGTGGAAGTTGCTCCAGCTCCATCCGACCGGCCTCCAGCTTGGAATACTCGAGCGTATCTCCAACGAGTTTGAGCAAACTCTCAGCAGAATTTTCTACCAAGCGAAGATCCGCCCGGTAACTGGCGTCCAGTTTTTCCATGCTCAGGTTTTGCATCATCATCACGATGCCGGCGAGCGGAGTGCGGACTTCATGGGCGATTACTGCCAGGTAATGGCTCTTCGCGGCATCGGCAGCTTCTGCGATATCCTTGGCCTGTCGTAAACGTTCCTCGGCTTTGAGACGCTCATTGATCTCGTGACGCAGGCTGCGATTCAAGCGATAGAGCGGGAGCATCCAGCCTACCGCTGTCAAAGTGATGGCCAGGGCACCGCCCAGCACCCAATAGACCCAACGCAGATCAGGCTGGGGATTGGGTTCATAGAGAAGGCCGGTGAAATCAAACCCGCGCGGAATCATGCCGAACTCGGCGTAGGTATCCGCGATATGCCGCCAGCGGCCGGGATTCATGTGGCCCACTTCCACCAGATCCGTATGCATGAGCTGGGTGGTGTGCTCAGCTTCAAATTCCAAGTGGGCCAGTTCTTTGCGGTTGCCGTATTTTCTGAAGATCAACTCAGTGAGTTCTTTAGGATGCGCGATGGCGTATTCCCATCCCTTCAGGCTGGCGTCCCGAAATGCTTTGACCATTTCCGGGTTCTTGGTGATTTGTTCCTCGGTGGTGAAAAGATTATCGCCGTAAAAATCGATGCCACCGGAGCGCGGCGTAAAGGTCATGGCTTCCATTCCGGCTTTTTCGATCTGGTACGGCTCATCAGTGCTGTAAGCAGACATGGCGGCGAATTTCCCGCTGATGATGTCTGCTACCTCAAATGTGTGGTGTTCGATCTTCAGTTTGCTTGGATCGACACCCTCAGCTTTGAAATAAGCGAAAAGTTCGGCGGACTGTGGTTCGATCATGATGGGCTTGCCGGCCAGATCGTGGAGGTCATTGATCTCGGGTGTCCGGCGAGCCACCAGCACGAGGGGGGAGTGCTGGTAGATGGCGGCCAGAACCACGACCGGTTCACCTTTGGCTCGCAGAATCATCAACTCAGAGGTGCCCACACCAAACTCCGCCTCGCCATCGAGCACGGCCCGGACCGGGTCGTGTCCGGGTTGGGCTTCTTTCAATTCCACAGTCAGACCGGCATCCTTGTAATAGCCTTGCTCGATGGCAGCGTAATAACCGGCGAACTGGAACTGATGTTTCCACTTGAGCTGAAGGGTGACTTTTCTTGATGAGTCTGCCGCAAGGGCAACTGGCAAGGAAACGAAGAGCAGCAATAATAACACGCCGACAACTCCCGGGGAGAATGGCCTTGTGTTGAGAGGATACTGCTTACCGCTGATCACGCTGGAAGTTTTGCCGAAAAATCTGTTCGCGCAAGATTATCTGGGGGAAGTGCTCGCAATATGAAGGACTGGTCAAACTTTACTTTTCCTGGGAGCGAGAAAACGGTTTACTTGTTTTAAGCCCATGTCACAGCAAATCAATCGACGGCAATTTTTGCAAACCTCCGGAGCGGCTTTTGCCGCTGCCAATTTTACTTTCGCCGGCAAGGTGATGGCTCAGCCCGGATCCGGTCGGATGACTTGCGATGTCTTCGTGTATGGTTCCACGCCCGGAGGTTGTGCGGCGGCTATCGAGGCGGCCCGCCGCGGCTGCAAAGTGATTCTGGCCTGTCCCAAGAGACATCCAGGGGGCATGTCGGCCAGTGGGCTTTGCACTACGGATGCCGTTCGTCCAGAGATTTTCGGCGGATTGGTGGTGGAGTTCATCGAACGGGTTCGTGCAATTTACAAACGCACCATCGGTACGGATTCCAAGGAATGGCCGCTGATCAAAGACGGGTGGTTCTACGAGCCGAGTGTGGCGGAGCAGGCTTTCCACGAATTGCTAGCAGCGGAGTCGGCACGGCTGACGTTCCTGCCGGGCTATCATCTGGAACACGCATCGGTAAAAGGAGATGAGATCGAAGCGGTGTCATTGCGGTCGCCTAAGGGAGCAGAGCAGGGGATAACGGCAAAAACGTTTATCGACGGCACTTACGAGGGCGATCTCGCCGCTGCTGCCAAGGTGCCTTCTCGCGTGGGGCGGGAAGGGCGTGCGGAGTTTGATGAATCACTGGCGGGCATCCACTACATGAACTGGCGCACGGGCCAACAGATCATGACGCCCGACACGGGCGAGCCTTCCCCGGCCATCCAAGCCTTTTGCGCCCGCAGCATCTTCACGACAGATCCCGCCAAGCTGGTGCCCATTGAAAAACCGGCGACATACGAGCAGCACCTACAGGATTACTTGCCGTTGCTGGAAGATTTCAAAACCGGTCGAGTGAAGACCATGGGTTATGGGACACCGCTGCCGCATCAGAAGTTTCAGCTCAATGGTTCCATTGACCGGTTGACCAGTCTGAATTGCCCCGGAGTGAGTTGGACGTGGCCGGAAGCTGACCGTTATCACCGCGAGCGTTTGGAGAAATTCCATGTCGATCATGCGGCGGGCTACATCTGGTTCCTGCAAAATCATCCAGATGTGCCGGGCAAAATTCGCGAAGTTTGGCGCAAGGCGGGTCTTCACCGTGATGAGTTCGCGGACAACGGTCATTGGCCTTGGCAAATCTATGTGCG
>CAZRGY010000092.1:0-10966 GCA_964599715.1 uncultured Verrucomicrobiota bacterium
AAGTCCCGCCCCTTCAGGGCTTGTGGCTTGCGGGACGTCCACCTAGGGCTTCGCCCGCTTGGAGCGGGCTCGTCCCTAGGCTGTAACATGGCGGGCCTTTGGCCCTGGGAATAGGGTGAACCCAGACTGAAGCGGGGGTGGATTGGCGGTCGGGAAAGTTGTTGGAAAATACTTTTGGTGGAGACTGCTTTAGCGGGACGCCATTCCAGAGCTTCGACTATTTTATTTCCCATGAAATCGTTTCGTTTTGTTGCTGCAGTTTTTCCCAGGCGGTTTCGCCCTGGAACATCAGCAACGCATTTGGCCGGACACCGCCTTGCAGGGCTTCAGGTGCATATCTTTGGAAAGCAAACAAAGCGGCGAGTTCCATCGCCAGGCCGATCAAGTGGCCGGGCAGTTCCTTCTTGCTGACCAGACCCATGAGACAGCCACTCGCGTAGGCGTGGAACTGAACGGCAGGGAGGTGATCGAAACTCAATGACCTGATGGTCGTGATGACAAAATGCTTTTCCTGATCATCGGCCTCATCCACCTGGCTGATCTGACCGCGACCAAATTCCATCAGACTTTGGGCGAGAGCCTGAGGGGAGGCATGCGGCAACACGATCTGTAACTGAGTGCGTAGCTGCTCGAAATCCGGCGCTATACGCTGGCAAAAATCATTGATGATCTGCTCGAACATTTCACTCTTCATAAGGGGTGGTCCGTTGAGTTTGATTGAATGTTAGATAGACACGGTCATGGATTTTTGGAAGAGGTGGAAGCATCAGGCCATAAAAAGGGAGGGGGCGCAACCAAGTTGTGGTTGACCCAGCTTAGTCCCGCCAAAGCGTGGGACCATGTTGGGCTTGGGGAGTGTGCAAAGGGAACGCATGAGGCGGGCTTTAAGCCCCTGGATTTCTTTCGGATTGGTTGCCTGGGCCGTAGGTTTAGGCTGCTAAGAGGCTGGACCTTTGGCCCTCAACTCATCCAGCAGCGCAGACCAACCCGAGGGAGGCTCAGTAAAGCTCAACGAAGAGACGTTTCCTTGCCCGTCCAAGATGAGCAAAAAAGTCTGTCTGGAATCTGGGGAGGAAAATCGACGGGCAATGTCATCAGCGAACTGCAACACCAACAACTCGAAGGGAAATCTGTGCGTGGCTCGCGGCATGGGCTTATCGGTTATGGTTGGTTTTTCCGATTCGGCGGTGAAATCATGCTCAATACAGCTTACTGCTATCGTAGTCTGGATTATGATGTTGCTCTTCAATAGCGCGAGGTTGTTCAGTCAGCCAGAAGACCAAGGCCAGCACGATAAACACGGGCTGCGGAAGAAGCAGTATGCCGCAAAGCCATTCCAGCTCGCCAAACGACTCCGGCCAGCCGTCCAAAAAAGGAAATGAGGCGCAAATGGAGACACCGAGCCAAATCAATGACAGGAAACCGAAGAAGCGCGCGCGAGGTCTGCCGGTGGTTTGCCGCGTGACCCAACCACCACCTGCGACGATCTGTGAGTCTGTTTTCATGCGATAGACAATGCGGTCTGGCGTATAAATCTCAATGGATAGTCAGGCGATACCGTCTCGCTTGTCCGCATATTCTTCATAGGATTTGCCATATTCAAGTTCGAGGGCGATACGCAACAATGCTGGGTAAGAAAACCAAAAACCTTCCCGCAATCTTTTGGCCACAAACTCCTCGATATACTCACTTGCACAATCATCATTCTTTGCAGGGAAGAACCGCTTGAGAACTTCATGAACCAGCGATGGAGTCAATGTATGCATGTCACCTAACAGATAACAGACCCAATGACAGATTGGCCAAGTATGGCTGCATTCATGGCTGTGTGGTTGGGGTTCACTCTTAAGGGATAATTACGCTCATCAGGGATATTTTGGCAAGAGGCAGATGGCGGCACTTATTGAATGAGACGGCGGGAGAAGATAGCCAATAGCAAATGGCCGATAGCCGAGATGGTTGCCTCCGGTAGGGTCGAAACAAGCGAAAGAAGGGGAAGAGATATTTGAACCGGAGCAAGCAGAGGGAACGGAGTTGAGGAAGAGTTTTGAATTAAGAAAAAATAGATCTCAGCACAGGTCTGAGGGTCCAAATAGGACGACTGAAAATGCGAGTTACGTGAGCGGGCTTTTTTGGATGTTGCTCAGGGAAAATCGGTTGGGTTTGGTGAATAAGTTTTAAGGAAATCCGATGGCGGAATTGCGGTTTTGTGGCATCCTTATCAGTGCTGGCAACTGGTTGCCGGTAAAGGAGAGGCGCGAAGCCTGTTTCTGGTTCCTAGTTTAAAGTTTCGGGTGGGAACGAGCAGGGCGAAAATCCTCATACGCGGTGAAATATAAGACGGAGGAGTTATGTGGTGGGATGAAAATGACCAATGACGAAATCCGAATGTCCAAGGGATGAGTAATGACCAATGCCAAAGGGGAGAAGCATCGAACAGCGAGCGATGGGGTTACAGCCACAGGGACGGCTGGGCTGGGGACTGTCGGCAAGCCCCGACCTTGGGGCACGGGGTCCATGCCAGCAGCACGTTGTTCTACGCGTCAAGCCGCGTCAGGCGGACCCCGACCATTGGTACGGGGTAAAAAGCTGCGTCGAGCCGCAGCACTCCAAAGTTGTTGCGCGGCAAATTGGCGTTCGTCGGGCACGGAAGCGGGGTAATGGTGGGGGCGTTGCTATCATGAATCCTTTACCGCATCCGTCACTGGTTTGGAATCGTCGGGAAATGTTGCAGGCCACCGGCTTGGGCCTCTTGGGGCTGGCCATGGGTGAATTGCCAGGCAGTTCATCGGCGCAGGCAGCGGAAGCGGCCAAGGCGGGCGGCGGAATAGCCCCATTGAACCGCTTCCCGCGGATGGTACAGGAGTATTATGTGAACCGGGTGCGGCGCTTGGAACAAACAGTCCGGGCGCGCCGACAGGAGATGGCCAATGAGGCGGACGCGCAACGCTACGTGATGAGTGTGCGGGAGAAAATCCAGCAGTGTTTCGGCCCGTGGCCGGAGAAGACCCCGCTGAAGGCGCGCACGACGAAAACGATCGAGCGGGATACTTACACGATCGAGAACGTGATCTTTGAAAGCCGTCCGGGATTTTTGGTGACGGGGAATCTGTATATCCCGAAGGGGCGCCAAGGGCCGATGCCCGGCATCGTGGGTACGTGCGGTCACTCGACCAACGGCAAGGCGGCAGAGGCGTATCAGAGCTTCGCCCAAGGATTGGCGCGACAGGGTTATGTGGTGTTCATCTTTGACCCCATCGGCCAAGGTGAACGTTTTCAATACACGACGGATAAGTTGAAATCGTCCGTAGGTGCGGGGGTGAGGGAGCATCTGCTGGGCGGGAACCAGCAGTTCCTGGTAGGTGAATTTTTCGGAAGCTGGCGAGCCTGGGATGGCATCCGCGCACTGGATTACCTGCTGACGCGCAAAGAGGTAAACCCGCAGATCGTCGGGGTGACGGGTAACTCCGGCGGCGGCACGATGACGACGTGGTTGTGCGGCCTGGAAGCACGCTGGACGATGGCCGCCCCGGCTTGTTTCGTGACGAGTTTCCGGCGCAACTTGGAAAACGAATTGCCGGCGGATACGGAACAATGCCCACCGCGAGCCTTGGCTTTGGGGTTGGATCACGAAGATTTCATCGCAGCGATGGCACCACGCCCGGTGATCATCTTGGCGAAGGAGAAGGATTTCTTCGACGTGCGCGGGACGGAGGAGGCTTACGGTCGCTTGCAGAAGCTGTATGATCTGCTGGGGTATCCGAACAACATCGCGATGTTCACGGGGCCGACGTATCACGGCTACTCCCAAGAGAACCGGGAGGAGATGTACAAGTTCTTCAACGCGATGACGCAGGTATCAAATGCGGAGAAGGAACCGGCGCTGGTGATCGAGAAGGATGAGACGCTGTGGTGCACGCCGAATGGTCAGGTGGCGGAATTGAAATCGCGCACGATGATGTCCTTCACGAAGGAGATGTCGGAGAAGCTCCGTAAGGACCGGGCGCCATTGAACGGAAATGCGTTGCGGCAGGCATTGACGAATGTCTTGAAGGTGCGGCGGCAGAGTTCGTATCCGGATTACCACATCTTGCGGCCGCAGAACGGGCGGAAGTATCCGACGAAGCACGCAATCACCTACGCGGTGGAGACGGAGCCGGGCATCCAGGCGCTGGTGACGCGACTCTCCGATGAGCCGCTGTATTCGCGTCCGCCCAAGGACAAGAAGCGCGCGGTGCTTTATGTGTCGCATCATTCGGCGGATGCAGAGTTGCGTGATGAAGGATTGATCAAAGAGATCATGGAGCTGGAAAAGGATGCGGCGGTATATGCCTGCGATGTGCGCGGTATCGGGGATTCACAACCTGATACGTGTGATACGAACTCTTTCCTGAATCCTTACGGCAGTGATTACTTCTACGCGATCCACGCGATCATGCTGGACGATTCCTACATGGCCCAGAAGACGTGGGATTTGCTGCGGGTGATCGACTGGCTGCGGGGCACGGGGCATGAGGGCATCCATCTGGTGGCAAAGGGTTGGGGCACGATCCCGGCGACCTTCACAGCGGTGATGGCGGATGAGGTGAACCAGGTGACCTTCAAACATGCGCTGACGTCCTTCGCGGACATCGCGGAGACAGAGGATTACAAGTGGCCCCTCTCGTGCATGGTTCCAGGGGTGTTGAAGACTTTTGATTTGCCGGATTGCTACCGGATGCTTTCCGGGAAGAAGCTGAAGATGATCGAACCGTGGAATGGAAAAGGCGAGGTCGTGCCTGCGGCATGAAGCCAAAGAAAAGGGGGCTGAGAAAGCCAGCCCCCTCGAGAGAAAGGATATCTATTTGATGGGCGGAGGGCTCTTGTGCTTGTCCGGCAGGACCGCCAAGATAACCAAACCAAGGCAACTTAATAGGCCAAGGATACCAAGGAACTGGGAATAGCCTTTGCCCACGGCGTAGCAACCACAACCCCAGATGAACATGATGAAGCCCACCAGTATCATGAGAAAGCCGATGAGTTCCGCGCCTTCGACACCGGTCAGAACTCTGCCGATGAACTGGATGAGCAGACCGACGCCAATACCGATATTTGTTTTAGTTTTGTATTCAGCGAGCATAAGTGGAGGGATGTTTTGATGTGTTCCTTGGTTTTCCTTTTGGCAGCCAATCAGCTTAAGGCAACCGCACCAGACGGCACCCAGTAACGGCTCGATAACCGCTTTTTCAACCTTGGCCGCAGGAAGTTCAGCAAAATTCCTTAATGCGGGCAAGCTTCTAGATTCGCGATCTCATGTCTCTTATCCCCGACATGTGGCCAGGCTCAGGCAAGGAAGCAGGTTGCACAGGAACACCCAATCCGCTTCAATCGCCGACCGGTTTGAAAACTGTGACATGACCGAAACGACCGACAACTATGAACTGGTAACGCTCGCCAATGGCGTGCGGAGTGTTTACTCGCGCGTACATGACGAGACGTTTCATCCGGTCATCGGCCCGGTGGCAGAGGCAGAAGCGCTCTACGTGAAGCAACTGCGTCTCCCGGAACGTTTCGCGGCAAGCACGGAAGAATTTGTGGTGTGGGATGTGGGGCTGGGCTCAGCGGCGAATGTGCTAACGGTCGTGCGGTCACTGGCAGGCTTGAAAGGAGAGCTCCGGATCGTGAGCTTTGATCATACGCTGGAGCCCCTGGCTTTTGCACGGCAACATGCGGCCGAGCTGGCGTATCCGCTCGGTTTTGAAACGCAGTTGGAGACGTTACTGAAGGAGCACGCGGTTAATTTCAGTCTCGGCGAGGTGGAGGTAAACTGGACGGTGCATGTGGCGGACTTCCCCACCCTGCTCGCGCAAGCCGATACGGATGCCGGTCTTCGCGCGCAATTGCCCGCGCCGCACGCCATCCTTTACGACGCCTTTTCTCCGGCCACGAACACCGCCATGTGGACGCTGCCGGTGTTTCAAAAACTTTACACATTTCTTGATGCCGCACGGCCCTGCGCGCTGCCGACGTATTCGCGCAGCACGCTGTTGCGCGTCACGTTGTTGCTCGCAGGATTTTATGTGGGTGCGGGGCATGCCACCGGTGAGAAGGAAGAGACGACCATCGCGGCGAACAGCTTGGAACTCATCAACGAACCGCTCGGCGAACGCTGGCTGGGCCGCGTGCAACGCTCGCGCAGTGCCGAGCCCATCATGGATGGCACGTATCGTCAGACGCATCTGAGCGAGGCGAATTGGGAACGGCTGAAACAGCATCCGCAATTTTCCAATCCGGCATGACCGTGCACGAACAATTCGATGCGTTGCTGCAAGGCCCCGAGCCGATGCTGGTGCTCGCGCCCATGCAGGATGTGACAGACCGGCCGTTCTGGGACTTGATGCACCGTTACGGCGGGCCGGATGTCTATTTCACGGAATACTTCCGCGTGCAGCCGACCGGCAAGCCCGAGAAGTGGATCCTCGACGCGCTCATCAATAACAAGACGGGCAAGCCCGCCGTGGCGCAGATGATCGGGAACGACATCCCCTCACTGGTGCGCATCGCGAAGCAGTTGGAGAAGTATGATGTCGTAGCGATCGACCTGAACCTGGGTTGCCCTGCCCCGGTGGTGTATCGCAAGTGCGCGGGCGGCGGATTGCTGCGCGAGCCCCAGCGTGTGGACAGCATCCTCGGCGCATTGCGTGACGCGGTGTCGGTGAAGTTCACGGTGAAGACGCGCATCGGTTTCGATAGCCCGGCGGTGTTCGATGAGTTATTGCCGATCTTTGCGAAACATTCCATCGACATGCTCACAGTGCACGGTCGTACGGTGAAGGAAATGTATCGCTCGGAGGTGCATTACGAATACATCGCGCAAGCGGTGGCGGCGATGCGGTGTCCAGTCATCGCCAACGGCAATGTCTATTCCCCTGCGAAGGCCGAGGATGTCTTGAAGCAAACGGGGGCCAAGGGCTTGATGATCGGGCGCGGAGCCATCCGTAACCCGTGGCTCTTTGAGCAGTTCCGCCAACACCGTCGAGGCGAGCCGATCTTCCTGCCCACTGGGCGTGACGTGTTGGATTACGTGCGTGGTCTCTGGGCGATGACTCCGGAAGAGAACATCCGCGAGAACGCGCAGGTGCAAAAGATGAAGAAGTATATGAACTTCCTCGGCATCGGACTGGAGCCGAGCGGCAAGTTCCTGCATGACGTCCGTCGCGCAACGACGAAGGACGAATTCTTCCGCATCTGCGCGACCTACATGGATCACGACGAGCCGATGCCGCTAGAACCCTTCAAGCTGGAACTCGCACCCACTGATGTGGTGGGTGGCGAGCATCTATAGCGCAGGTTGGCAACCTGCCGTGTCGCCGACTGGCAGTCGGCAGATTTAAGCCGTTTTTCACAGCTCGCAGATTAACAATCTGCGACACAGCAGACTGCCAGTTGCCTTGTAGAAACCTTTTTCTGAGGAGAGCCGTCTGATGAGAGGTGAGCAAGAAAGCGAGCCAGCAGAACAAGTTGGAACTGATAGAACAGGTGGCCGAGTTGGCCATGCGTTTGAGCCAGCGCCATCTGGCCGACTATGGAGCCGCGCGCAGCCGTCATGATTTCACCCAGCGGCAGCTCATGACCTGCTTAATCCTGCGGGCTTATCTCAAAACGACCTATCGTGGGGTGCTGGAATTTTTGTCGGTCAGTCCGCCGTTGCGAGCCCGACTGGGACTGACGGATAAACTGCCACATTTCACCACCCTGCAAAAGTTTAGCAGCCGTAGTGAGGTGGTGGCCATAGTCCAGCAACTGGTGACCAGTATTGGGCAGGCCGCCGCCGCACAGGAGCAAACGCCTGCTTGTGCAGCCATGGATTCGACCGGTTTGAGCACCACTACAGCCAGTGCCTACTATCGCCAGCGAAGCAAACGGCCGCACCGGGATTGGATCAAGGTGTCGGTTGTGGTGCTGTGCGGGGCGCTGATCCCGTTGGGGTTGGTGATTGATCAGGGCCCCAGCAACGACCGCATTCAAGTTCCCGCTCTGCTGGACCAGGCACAAGCTGCCGCACCCCCCGCCACCCTCTATGCGGATGCAGGTTATGATGCCGAGTGGATTCATGCGCGGATCCGGGAACAATGGGGCGTGGAAAGTATCATCAAGCCCAATGGCCAGAAGGCTGATGGAACCCGCAATGGCCGATGGCGGGCGGGAATGAGCCCCGAACATCTACAAGCGCGTGGCTATGGCAAACGATGGGCGGTGGAAACCTTCTTCAGCGGCCTCAAGCGGACGATGGGTGCGGCTTTAAATGCACGCACGCGTACACAGCAAGTCAACGAAGCGGCTTTCAAAGTCCTAGCTTACGTCCTCCGCCGGTAGCGGACACTCCATCACCCAGATGTTTTCAACAGAGCAACTGCCAGTCTGCGCTACCAAAAAGAAAAAGGGAGCGTCTCTGACGAAACGCTCCCATTGATGATCCGCGGAAAGCTTACTTCAGCGTCTTGATGCGGACGTCCTTGAACTGAACGGTCATCGGCGGACCGACATGGATCTGGAAAGCGAGAACGCCTTCCTTGGCGGCTTTGACCGCATCTTCGTCCGTCACATCGATGGTCTGCTTGCCGTTGATGAAATGCTGGAGGTGATTGCCCTTGGCGATGATCACGTAATCATTCCAATCCTCATTCTTGATGGCAGCTTGGATGTCATCGGATTTGCCGACTTCACCGGTCACTTTTACATCCGCTTTCTTGGCCTTCTTACCCTTCTGTACCACCTCCACCTCTGGATTGATGGTGGTCTTCTGGCCGCGCAACGCGAGGATACCACGACCCTTTTCCTCATAAAGGATGCCGCTGTAAGTTTTACCCGCCTCAAAATCCGCCTGATAACCGCCCACAATCGGACCGAAGTCCCCCTGTGAGAGCACCTTGCTACGGTACTGGATGCCGGAGTTGCCCTGCACGATCTTGTAAGACAGGCGCAATTCGAAGTCCTTCACCGTCAGGTTGGTATTGATGAGGAAGGTGTTGTGCTTGAGGACCGATTTCTTGGGGTCAGCAGGGTCGGCCGAGGTCTTGCCGGTAATGGCTCCGTCCTGCACGGACCAGAGGTCCATGTTACCAGTCCAGCCGGTCAGGTCCTTGCCGTTGAAGATTTTTTTAAAGCCTTTTTCCGCATCCGCAGCGGAAATCGAAAGCGCGACCGCCGAGACGGCCACGAGTGTGAGCAGAGATTTCATATGTATTTGGTTCGCCTGTTCTTATAGACGGAATCCGGCGGCTGGCAATTCAGGAATAGGGGTGTGTACCATCCTAGCGGCTGCGTCCATCGAACGGGACCCGCGACCGCTGTTGCTCCAACGCCTGCTGGGCTTCCCGCCGGACGCGTGAATCCGGGTCATTCTCCACGACATAACGAAGCCACTGCTGGACCGCCGGATCGGAGGCATGACCGCTCAAGGCATCAGCCGCGCGCTCGCGCACGCGGGCATCCGCATCTTGGAGGCCGTAAACCAAGGGAACCTTCAGGTTGGGATCGGACATGCCATCGAAGGCTCCGAATATCTGCGCCTTCAATTTCGGGTCCTGGGTGCCTTGCGCCAAGGCGGCAAAGGAAGAGACGATTTGCTGGATATCCGTATCCGAGCGACGCAGCGTATTCATGGCGAGCAACCTTTCCTCCATGGAGGCAGCGGGGTTTAGCGCCCGGCTTTGCAACGCAAGTGCCCGTTCAGGAGTGACTGGTCCCCGACTGAGACTGTTCAATATCTCCTGCCGCACCCGTGGGTCGGTCTCCACAGCGAGTTGCGCCCACAGCATTTGCTCCACCACCGGATCCGAAACGAAGACCCGCAGGTTTTCGATAGCCTGTTCGCGCAGGGAGTTACTGGGGTCGTTGACCGCGATATCCATCATCGGCTGTTTCATTATCCCGTTGGTCAAGTTCTCCATGGAGCGGAGGATCTCACGGCGCGTATTCGCTTCCGAACTCCCTTGCAACCAAGCCAGAACGCTCGAGACCCCCTCATCGTTGAGCAAGTGATCCTTGCGCAGCAGGCGGAAGGCACTGAGCCGTTCACTGTCCGGCAGACTGCCATCCTTGAGCTTGGCCAGCATCTCCTCAGCCTTGCGGGCATCGAGCGGGATCTGGCCGCGTTCCATGAGGTATTCCGTGGCCTGCTTCAACTTGACCACCTCGGCTTCCACGTCCGTCAGCCGTCCATCCGTGGAGGGGTTGTCAAAGCCGACTTGATTCACGACCGCACTGCTGTTGCGCCTGGCGGCCTTGCTCGCAGCGAGGGCGGACTCGCTTTGGGATTGGGCGGTCGTGACCTTCTCCTCCAGCTGTTTGATGCGCGCTTCCAGATCGCCCACCGTCTTGAAATGGGAGGACACGGCGAAAACGGCGATGGTCGCCAGCAAAACAACGGCGCTGAAAATGATTTTTCGCATGCGTCAGCAAACAGTTCGCGCAGGGCCGAATGCGGTTGATGGCCGGGCGTGGTGGAACCAATGTTTATGCTACCCTGAAATGCGAATCCGTCAACCCAGACAGGCGGAGATTACTGCACCTTCCGGCCCAGCTTGCGCACCGCGGTCCAGACGCCCAGTCCAGCGAAGAGGAAAAGGACAGGCAAGGTCGCCAAGGTGTGTTGGAACGCCACATCATCCTGTCCGGGCACGCGCTGGCCATGGAACTGGTAGATACCGGCATAGACCAGCAGCATGACGCCGTAACCCAGATTGAACGTCAGCCCGCGAAAACTCAGGACCGTGGCACGATGCCGGGAATCCACCAGTTGATTGAGGTAATGTGACATGAAGAAATTCATGAACCCCATACCCACCCGCATGAGAAGCGGAAACATCAGGCCAAAGTAAGGCCACGCCAGCCCCAGGCCGAGCAAGCCCAAGGTATTCAAGATGGCGACGACGGTGAAATTGAAACCCTGCGCCCGGTTCTCCGCCAGTTTGCGCGAGATGAT